>NZ_JBIVMY010000040.1:0-2624 GCF_044753325.1 Pseudomonas sp. NPDC088414
CCGAGGAAAATACCTGAGCAATGACCTCACGCGCCAGTTGAGGTCGGGTTTGATGCGGAAACATATCGACTTAAAAGGTCGCGCAGTTGATTTTTCGCTTCGGCGCTCAGTTCGCTTTGACGCGCTTTCCTGAGCAACTGTTCCAGATTTCGCTCGCGTTGGCGGGCTGACAAGCTAGTAATGGTGTCGAAAAACTGTTGTTCAAGGTTTTCTCCGTCAATCAGCCACTCCTTTTCCGCCAGTGCCTTGAGCAGGCGACCCTGTTCAGTGCCGTGCCATCGCGCGATCAACTGAAATGAGTTTAGCTTGGGATTCTTCTGTACGGCTTCGAGCAGTGCCACAAGCAACTGTGCGTTGGTCTGATTTTCGTCCGCAATGTGCCCGGCGTCCTCGACGCGCTCGGCCAGTTGCGGGTGATGCAGCAATGTACGCAGGGCGGTCAGGGTAGGCGACTCGACGCCAATCGGCGTGCGCGGGCGCTGTTGATCGCGATCGCCGCCACGCTTGCCATTCTTGTCCCAGGGTTTCTTGTCCCATTTCTTGCCGCCGGCGCCGGGTTTCTTCGGCGTCCACTCCTGCTGCGGCACATACATGTCCTGTGCCTGCGGCTGATGGTAGTCGCTGTAGTCCGGCATTGCGTCGTAATCGATGCCCGGATCGTACGCGGGCGACGCTTCCTGCGGCGCGCTTTGCGCCAGCTGGCTGACGGTTTCGCTGCTCAGGCCGGTGATTTCGGTCAGGCGCTGACGCATCAGAATGCGCAGGTTCGCGCCCGGCACTTTGTCGATCAGCGGCGCGGCGAGGGTAGCCATGTGGGCCTTGCCTTCGAGCGAGCGAGGATCGGCTTCTTCGGTCAGTTGCTGGAAAAAATAGTCCGCCAGCGGCTGCGCATGTTGGTTGATTCGGGCCTTGAAGGCGTCAGTGCCTTCGGCGCGGACCAGGGTATCCGGGTCTTCGCCTTCCGGCAGGAACAGGAAGCGCGCACGGCGCCCGTCCTGCAGGCACGGCAGTGTCGCTTCCAGCGCGCGCCATGCCGCATTGCGGCCGGCCTGGTCACCGTCGAAACAGAACAGTACGTTCGGCACCACGCGAAACAGGCGCTTGAGGTGTTCTTCGCTGGTCGCTGTGCCCAGGGTCGCGACGGCATTGCGCAAGCCTTGCTGGGCGAGGGCGATGACGTCCATATAACCCTCGACGACGATGATTTCGTCGAGGTTGCGGTTGTTCTTGCGTGCTTCATAGAGGCCGTAGAGTTCCTGGCCTTTATGGAAGACCGGGGTTTCCGGCGAGTTCAGGTATTTGGGTTTGTCGTCACCCAGTACCCGGCCACCGAAAGCGATGATCCGGCCGCGGGTATCGCGGATCGGGAACATCACGCGATCGCGGAAGCGGTCATAGCGTTTGCCGGTTTCGGCGTTTTCGATCAGCAGGCCGGCGTCGATCATGGCCTTCTGCTGCAAAGTGTCGCTGCTCAAGTGTTTGAACAGGTTGTCCCAGCCCGGTGGCGCGAAACCGAGACCGAAGTCCCGGGCGATCTCACCGGTCAGCCCGCGGCCCTTGAGGTAATCCACCGCAGCCTTTCGTGCTGGATGGCTCTTGAGCGCCTGCCGGTAAAAGTCGGCGGCGGCGGTCAGCAGCGGATACAGCGGCGAATCGGTCGGCTGCCGCGGTTTGTGCGGGCGGCCGCTTTCTTCACGCGGGATTTCCATGCCGGCGGCTTTGGCCAGATCCTCGACGGCCTGGGGGAAATCCAGGTTGTCGTGATCCATGAGAAAGCCCAGGGCGTTGCCACCGGCGCCGCAGCCGAAGCAGTAATAGAACTGCTTGTCCGGGCTGACGCTGAACGACGGGGTTTTCTCTTTGTGAAACGGGCAGCAGGCGGTGTAGTTCTTGCCGGCCTTTTTCAGTTGCACGCGCGAGCTGACCACATCGACGATGTCGGTGCGGTTCAGGAGGTCGTCAATAAAGCTCTGGGGAATCAGCCCGGCCATGGCGTTCTCGTCTGTGCTGTAATGAGTCCGATGCGAAGGGCGGCCGGACGCAGGTCTTGAGTGAAGCGCACAAAATGGGCGGCTCGACCGGTGTCGTTTGCGTGATCGCTGTCGGGAAGTGTATCTGCCGAAAATCCACTGACGTTAGTACCAATCAGTCTTCGACTATTTGAAAGTGTTGCGCTGAATCCGCAGACGGCCGATAAATGGCCTCGGATAGCTCAATAAAGCGGGCACGCGTGCGGGTGCCTTGGGCTGATCGTCGTGAGAGGAATCAGTGGGTGTGCTCGTCAGTAGCCTTGAAAGGCTCGTCAGAAAAGACGTGCACCGCTGGCAAAAGAGCCAGGTCTGACGCGTGAAGCGGATTTGTCTCGGTCGCGTGTGCGGCTTTGACGGTGAAGCATCAAGCGTTTTACGCAAATGCCATTAGCCCGGCTGAGGGCCGGGCTTAGGCAAGAAGCTTGCTACGATCGTCTGTGTATTAGTACAGACGAACGGCGCGGCGCTGTTCGCGCTGAACTTTCTTGGCGTGACGCTTAACAGCGGCTGCTGCTTTGCGCTTACGCTCAGAAGTTGGCTTCTCGTAAAATTCGCGGCTACGATCTTCAGCCTGTACGCCGGGTTTTTGGGAGG
>NZ_JBIVMY010000040.1:2634-33133 GCF_044753325.1 Pseudomonas sp. NPDC088414
TGGAGCGCTTGAATCGTCGCAGAGATACGTCGAAGGGTTCGTTCTCTTTATCTTTGTCGGCTGGCATCCAGAGCTACCTTCATTCATTACCGGGGTCAACATCCTCGCGGCAAAAGAGCACTTGAAGACGTCGGTTTTTAAGGGTTGCGGATGTTAACCCCTCATCGCTCGGAATGCAAAGCCTCTGATCGAAAACCGCTAGTCGGGGCATCGCATGGCGACTATTATGCGCGCCTTCGAATTCAGCCTAAACAAGGCGCAAACCCATGCTAGTACTGGGATTAGAAACCTCCTGCGACGAAACCGGCGTCGCATTATACGACAGTGAACGCGGCCTGCTGGCCGACGCGCTGTTCAGCCAGATCGACCTGCACCGCGTCTATGGCGGCGTGGTGCCGGAGCTGGCCTCGCGTGACCACGTCAAACGCATGCTGCCCTTGATTCGTCAGGTGTTGGCCGAGGCCGACTGCGTGCCGACCGAGATCGATGCGATCGCCTACACCGCGGGCCCGGGCCTGGTCGGGGCGCTGCTGGTCGGTGCCTCGTGCGCTCAGGCGCTGGCGTTTGCCTGGGGCATTCCGGCACTTGGTGTGCACCACATGGAGGGCCACTTGCTGGCGCCGATGCTGGAGCCAAAACCGCCGGAATTCCCGTTCGTCGCTTTGTTGGTTTCCGGGGGGCATACGCAGCTGGTTCAGGTCGATGATATTGGCCAATACGGCCTGCTCGGCGAGACCCTCGACGATGCCGCCGGTGAAGCGTTCGACAAAACCGCAAAAATGATGGGCCTCAATTATCCGGGTGGGCCGGAAATCGCCAAACTGGCGGAGAAGGGCGTTGCAGGACGTTTTACCTTCCCGCGTCCGATGTGCGATCGCCCGGGCCTGGATTTCAGCTTCAGCGGCTTGAAAACCTTCGCCCTCAACACCTGGCAGCAATGCGTCAGCGCCGGGGACGACAGCGAGCAAGCCCGTTGCGACATCGCGCTGGCGTTCCAGCAGGCCGTGGTGGAGACTCTGACCATCAAGTGCAAGCGTGCCCTGAAACAGGCGGGAATGAAGCGTCTGGTGATCGCTGGCGGCGTCAGCGCCAACAAGGCTTTGCGTGTTTCCCTTGAGAAAATGCTCGGTGACATGCAGGGCGACGTGTTCTACGCCCGTCCCGAGTTCTGCACCGACAATGGCGCGATGATCGCGTTTGCCGGTTGTCAGCGTTTGCAGGCCGGTCAACAGGAAAGTCTGGCGATCAGCGTGCAGGCACGCTGGCCGATGGAGCAGTTGTCGGCGCTGTGATTGGCGGTGTGGCTGAGCGGTATTTAAAAATGCCGTTCGCGCCCGGCAAACAGGTCGCGTAGATTGCCGCGGTGGCGCCAGACGATCAGCAGTGTCAGCGCGCTCATCGGCAGCAGCGCTTCCGGTTCTTGCCACGCGAGTAAGGGCAAGGTCAGGGGCGTGGCGATCAGCGCCGCCAGCGAGCTGGTACGGGTCAGGTAGAACGTCAGCAACCAGGCGCATACCGCCAGCAGCGCGGCGGGTGGATACAGGCCCAGCAGCATGCCGGCGGCCGTAGCGACGCCTTTGCCGCCGCGAAAACGGAAATACAGCGGGAACAGGTGACCGATCACGGCGCACACGCCGATCCAGGCCTGATCCTGCAGCGAAAGGCCAGCGGCCGCTGCGATCAGCACCGGCACCAGGCCTTTGCACAGATCACCCAGCAGGGTCAGGATCGCCAGTTTGCGACCGACCAGGCGCAGCATGTTGGTGGCGCCGGCATTACCCGAGCCACTCATTCGCGGATCCGGATTTCCGGTCAGGCGGCTGAGCAAAATGGCGAAGGACAGAGAGCCGAGCAGGTAGGCGAAGATCGCCAGTAACCAAAACATGCTAACCATTCCGGGCGAGGACGCCCTGATTCTAACGGCGCATTGCGCCCTTGTCGTGCAGTGGAGAAAAGTGCTTGGACAGAGTGTTTATCGAGGGCCTGGAAGTCGACACCGTGATCGGTGCCTACGACTGGGAGCGCGGCATCCGACAGTGCCTGCGTCTTGATCTGAGCTTCGCCTGGGACAATCGTCCGGCTGCGGCTGGTGATGACCTGACCCTGGCGCTCGATTACGCCAGCGTTTCCACGCGCATCCAGGCGTTTGCCGAGCAATCCCAATATCAACTGGTCGAGACCTTTGCCGAGCGCCTGGTCGAAGTGCTGATGGCCGAATTCAAGATCACCTGGGTTCGCCTGAAGCTGACCAAGCCGGGCGCCGTGCCGGCCGCCAAGGGTGGCGTGGGTGTGGAGATCGAGCGCGGATGTCGCTGACTCAGGTGTACCTCGGGCTCGGTAGCAATATCGAGCGCGAAACCCATTTGCGCGCCGGGCTCGACGCCTTGGCGACGTTTCTGGTGGATATCCGCTGTTCGGCGGTGTTCGAGAGCCAGCCGGTGGGGATCAAGAGCGGGCCGTTCTTCAATTTCGTGGTCTCGGCGTTTACCGATCTGCCCTTGGTGGAGCTGGATCGGCGCCTGAAATTCATCGAAGCCGACAATGGTCGCTATGCGCCGGATCGCAAGGGTCTACCGCTGGATATCGACGTTTTGTTATACGGCGATCTGACCGGTAATTTCGACGGTTTGATTCTGCCGCGCGCCGAAATCCTGAAAAACGCCTTTGTGCTGTGGCCGCTGTCGCTGATTGCGCCGGATCGGGTGCATCCTGGCGTGGGAAAAAGCTTCGCGACGTTGTGGGCCGAGGCGCAGATTGATCAGGTGTTGGCGCCGGTGGGGTTTGAATGGCGTGGCGAGCAATTGACCCCGCCGAGTCTTTAAAAGCAAAAGATCGCAGCCTGCGGCAGCTCCTGCACGGGGATGCGTGTTTCCATGTAGGAGCTGCCGCAGGCTGCGATCTTTTGATCTTGCTTCAAGCGTTCTCTTTGTACGCCTTCAAAGCCTTCAGTCGTTCTCGCTTCAGCGCTTCACCCAGTTCCGGGCCTTTGAATCCCTTCTCCAGCAGCGGCTGCACCGCCACCCCGCGTGCCACACTGGCCGCCCCACGCAAATAATCCGCCTGTGGATAACTGCGCTGTTCCAGCCCCTTGCGCCCGCGCGCATCCATCTCGCACGCGACGATGAATTCCTCGAAACGCTGCGGTCGGCGATACACGTCAAAACTCTGCAGCAGCTCCAGCAAGGTCGATGCCTTCAGCTCCAGGGCGCGATGGCCGTGGGTGTGGTACTTGCCGACAAGCAAGGCCAACTCCTGACAATCCTTCGGTGCCTTGAAACGTTCGTTGACTGCCTTGATCAGCTTCAACCCGGTGTGCTCATGGGCGATGTGCCGCGGCCACTCCTCTTCCGGGGTCAGGCCTTTGCCCAGGTCGTGCAGCAGGCAGGCCCAGCGCACTGTCAGCGGTTGTTTGTGCCGTGCCGATTGCTCCAGCACGCTGAGGGTGTGCAGCCCGGTATCGATTTCCGGGTGATGCGCCTCCGGCTGCGGCACGCCAAAAAGCGCATCCACTTCCGGCATCAGTACGTTCAGCGCGCCACAGTCGCGAAGTACCTGAATGAACACCTGCGGCTGATCTTCCATCAGCGCGCGGGAGATTTCTTTCCAGCTGCGTTCGGCAGTCAATGCCTGCAGTTCGCCGGATTCGCTGAGTTGCCGCATCAGTGCCAGCGTTTCAGGTGCGACAGTGAACCCCAGTCCGGCATAGCGCGCTGCAAATCGGGCAACTCGCAGTACACGGAGCGGATCTTCTGCAAACGCCGGGGATACGTGGCGCAGAATACGTTCTTCAAGGTCGCGTTGGCCGTGATAGGGATCGGTCAGATTGTGCTGATCATCCTCGGCCATCGCGTTGATCGTCAGATCGCGGCGAATAAGGTCTTCTTCAAGGGTGACGTCGGGGCTGGCGTGAAAAGTGAAGCCGCCATAGCCGCGACCGCTTTTGCGCTCGGTGCGGGCGAGGGCGTATTCCTCGCCGGTCCTGGGATGAAGGAACACCGGAAAATCCGCGCCGACCGGGCGATAGCCCTGGGCGAGCATCTCTTCGGTGGTGGCCCCGACCACCACCCAATCGACATCGGTAACCGGTAGCCCGAGCAAGCGATCACGTACCGCGCCGCCGACCTTGTAAATCTGCATAAAAAACCTCCGTTGGCCCGACAGGATAACCCTTGTGCCGGACTTTCGGAGGTCAGAACCGGATCAAAGATGAATGACGGCCAGATCAAGCCTGCCGTAATCCCCTTCACTGTGTTCACTGCGTGGCGGTACGTGGTGGGTTTTCATGATCTGGTCACCCTGCAGGGTCTCCAGATGAATGTCGAAGCCCCACAAGCGGTGCAGATGTTTCAGTACCTCGTCAGTGGAGTCGCCCAAAGGTTTGCGGTCATGTTGCTGGTGGCGCAGGGTCAGCGAGCGGTCGCCGCGTCGGTCGATGCTGTAGATCTGCACGTTCGGCTCGCGGTTGCCAAGGTTGTACTGCGCGGCCAGGGTTTCACGGATGATCCGGTAGCCGGTTTCGTCATGGATCGCCGGGACCAGCAAATCGTCCTTCTGATCATCATCGAGAATGCTGAACAACTTCAGATCACGGATCACTTTGGGTGACAGGTACTGCAGGATGAAGCTCTCGTCCTTGAAGCTGCTCATCGCGAACTTGATCGTCGACAGCCAGTCCGAGCCAGCGATGTCCGGAAACCAGCGGCGATCCTCCTCGGTAGGTTCTTCACACATGCGGCGGATGTCGCGATACATCGCAAAACCCAGTGCGTAAGGGTTGATCCCGCTGTAATAAGGGCTGTCGAAACCCGGCTGGAACACCACACTGGTGTGCGAGGTGAGGAATTCCATCATGAATCCGTCGGTCACCAGTCCTTCGTCGTACAGATCGTTCATCAGCGTGTAATGCCAGAACGTGGCCCAGCCTTCGTTCATCACCTGGGTCTGGCGCTGTGGATAAAAATACTGGGCGATCTTGCGCACGATCCGCACGATCTCCCGTTGCCACGGCTCCAGCAACGGCGCGTGCTTCTCGATGAAATACAGGATATTTTCCTGCGGCTCGGCCGGGAACCGGGCGTTGTCCTTGTCGCTGTACTTGTCCGCGCCTTTGGGAATGGTGCGCCACAGATCGTTGATCTGCTTTTGCATGTGTTCTTCACGATCCTTCTGCCGACGGCGTTCTTCCTCGGCGGAAATCGGGTACGGACGCTTGTAGCGGTCGACACCGTAGTTCATCAGCGCATGGCAGGAGTCGAGCAGGTCCTCCACCGCATCGATGCCGTGGCGCTCCTCGCATTGCATGATGTACTGCTTGGCGAACACCAGGTAATCGATGATCGAACTGGCATCGGTCCAGGTGCGGAACAGGTAGTTGCCCTTGAAGAAGCTGTTGTGGCCATAGCACGCGTGAGCCACCACCAGCGCCTGCATGCAGATGGTGTTTTCTTCCATCAGGTAGGCGATGCACGGGTCGGAGTTGATCACGATCTCGTAGGCCAGCCCCATCTGCCCGCGGCTGTAGGATTTTTCGGTACTGAGAAAGTGTTTGCCGTAGGACCAGTGGTGATAGCCCAGTGGCATGCCGACCGAGGCGTAGGCATCCATCATCTGCTCGGCGGTGATCACTTCGATCTGGTTGGGATAGGTGTCCAGGGCATAGCCGGCCGCGATGCGGGCGATCTCGCGGTCGTAGGCCTGGATCAGCTCGAACGTCCATTCGGAGCCGGTGGAAATGGGTTGGCGTTTCTGCTCTTTGGCGGTCATGTCACTAACCTGCGCTGGAAGAGTTCACGGAAGACCGGATAGATATCTCCGGCCGAAACCAGCTGCTGCTGGGCAAACGTATCGGAAAAGGCTTCGGCGATGCGTTCGTATTCGTACCAGAGGGCCTGGTGTTCGCGCGGTGTGATCTCCACATAAGTGTAGTACTGCACAAACGGCATGATCTGATTGATCAGGATGTCGCGGCAGATCGGCGAGTCATCGTTCCAGTTGTCACCGTCGGAAGCCTGCGCGGCGTAGATGTTCCACTCGTTGCTCGGGTAGCGCTCCGCCATGATCTCCTGCATCAGCTTCAGGGCACTGGAGACGATGGTGCCGCCGGTTTCCCGTGAATAGAAAAACTCTTCCTCGTCCACTTCCCGGGCGCTGGTGTGATGGCGGATGAACACGACGTCGATCTTGTCGTAGTTCCGCTTCAAGAACAGATACAACAGGATGAAAAAGCGCTTGGCGATGTCTTTGGTCGCCTGGGTCATGGAGCCAGAAACGTCCATCAGGCAGAACATCACCGCTTTCGAGCTGGGGTTGGGTTGCTTGATCAACAGGTTGTATTTGAGGTCGAACGTATCGAGGAACGGCACGCGGTGGATGCGCGCGCTGAGTTTCTCGATTTCTGCTTCCAGTTCCTGAATATCGCCGAAGTTGTCCGGCTCTTCGCGCTTTAATCGCGCCAGTTCCTCTTTGGCCTCGCGCAGTTTGGCACGGCTGCTGCCGGACAGCGCAATGCGCCGGGCGTGGGCCGAGCGCAGGGTGCGGATGATATTGATCCGTGACGGGTTGCCCTCGTTGCTGATCCCCGCGCGCACGGTCTTGAAGGTGTCGGTACCGCTCAGGTTGCGTTTCACCAGATTCGGCAGTTCAAGGTCCTCGAACATGAACTCGAGGAATTCCTCCTGGGTGATCTGGAAGACGAATTCGTCCATGCCCTCGCCGGAATTGCCAGCCTTGCCGGGACCGCGTCCACCGCCGCCCCCCGGAGGCCTGGCGATATGTTCGCCGGCAGTGAATTCCTTGTTGCCGGGATGAACCACGGTCTGCTTGCCGCCGCGGCCATGGTGAAGCACCGGTTCGTCGATATCGCGACCGGGAATGCTGATCTGTTCGCCGTGCTCCATGTCGGTAATGGAGCGGCGGCTGACCGCCTCTTCGACAGCCTTCTTGATGTGGTCACGGTAACGCCGCAGGAAGCGCTGGCGGTTCACCGTGCTCTTGTTCTTGCCATTGAGACGTCGGTCGATCACATAGCTCATACGTGGCCCTCCGGGCAGCTTCAAGTTGTGAGCTGCGAGCCGCAAGTAGAAGCACAGCGTTCACATGCCTTTTCTTGCAGCTCGTAGCTAGAAGCTTGTAGCTGTTTTACTGCGATTTCCGGACCCGTAGGTACCATTCGGACAGAAGTCTTACCTGTTTGTCGGTGTAGCCGCGTTCGACCATTCGAGTAACGAAGTCGTTGTGTTTCTGTTGATCCTCTTTGCTGGCCTTGGCGTTGAAGCTGATGACTGGCAGCAGGTCTTCGGTGTTCGAGAACATTTTCTTCTCGATGACCACCCGCAGTTTCTCGTAGCTGAGCCAGGTCGGGTTCTTGCCGTTGTTGTTGGCCCGGGCACGCAACACGAAGTTGACGATTTCGTTGCGGAAATCCTTCGGATTGCTGATGCCGGCCGGTTTCTCGATTTTCTCCAGCTCTTCGTTCAAAGCGACGCGGTTGAGAATCTCGCCGGTTTCCGGATCGCGGTATTCCTGATCCTGAATCCAGAAGTCCGCATACAGCACGTAGCGGTCGAAGATGTTCTGCCCGTACTCGCTGTAAGACTCGAGATAAGCGGTCTGGATCTCCTTGCCGATGAATTCGATATAACGCGGCGCCAGGTACTCCTTGAGGTAGCGCAGGTAGCGCTCGCGGGTCTCGGCCTGGAACTGTTCCTGCTCGATCTGCTGCTCCAGCACATACAGCAGGTGCACCGGGTTGGCGGCGATTTCATGCGGATCGAAGTTGAACACCTTGGACAGGATCTTGAAGGCGAAGCGGGTCGACAGACCGTTCATGCCTTCGTCGACGCCGGCCGAGTCGCGATATTCCTGGATCGACTTGGCCTTTGGATCAGTGTCCTTGAGGTTTTCCCCGTCGTAGACACGCATCTTCGAATAGATGTTGGAGTTTTCCGGCTCTTTGAGGCGCGACAGCACGGTGAACTGCGCCAGCATCTTCAGGGTGTCGGGTGCGCAGTGAGCCTTGGCCAGCGAACTGTTGAACAGCAGCTTGTCGTAGATCTTCACCTCGTCACTGACCCGCAGGCAGTACGGCACTTTGACGATGTAGATCCGGTCGATGAACGCTTCGTTGTTCTTGTTGTTGCGGAAGGTGTGCCATTCCGATTCGTTGGAGTGCGCGAGCAGGATCCCGGTGAACGGAATCGCCCCCAGACCTTCGGTACTGTTGTAGTTGCCTTCCTGGGTGGCGGTCAGCAATGGATGCAGCACCTTGATCGGTGCCTTGAACATTTCGACGAATTCCATCAGACCCTGGTTGGCCCGGCACAGCGCACCGGAGTAGCTGTAGGCGTCGGCGTCGTTCTGTGGGTATTCCTCGAGTTTGCGGATGTCGACCTTGCCCACCAGCGCCGAGATGTCCTGGTTGTTCTCGTCGCCCGGTTCGGTCTTGGCCACGGCGATCTGGTTGAGGATCGACGGGTACAGCTTGACCACACGGAACTGACTGATGTCGCCGCCGAACTCGGCCAGGCGTTTGGTCGCCCACGGCGACATAATGGTGTTCAGGTAGCGCCGTGGGATGCCGAAGTCTTCCTCGAGGATCGCGCCATCTTCGGTGGCGTTGAACAGACCCAGAGGCGATTCGAATACCGGCGAGCCCTTGATCGCGTAGAAGGGCACTTTCTCCATTAACTGTTTCAGCTTCTCGGCCAGGGACGATTTACCGCCACCGACGGGGCCGAGCAGGTAGAGAATCTGTTTCTTTTCTTCCAGGCCTTGGGCGGCATGGCGGAAATACGAGACGATCTGGTCGATGCATTCTTCCATCCCGTGGAAGTCTTCAAAGGCCGGATAGCGACGTATCACCTTGTTGGAGAAGATCCGCGACAGCCGCGAGTTGGTCGACGTGTCGAGCAGCTCGGGTTCGCCAATAGCCATCAATAGACGCTCGGCGGCGGAAACGTAAGCGCTGCGATCCTTTTTGCACAGCTCCAGGTACTCCTGCAGCGAGAGTTCTTCCTGGCGTGTGGACTCGAAGCGTTGTTGGAAGTGGCTAAAGATACTCATGACGTCACCTCGCTCGATACGTGGAGCCGACGCCGGATCACTCAGTCGATGCTGGCAAGCAGCCGCGGTGGCCGCTTGTTTACCCCCCAGAACACTTTCGCGGTCGACAACCTTGAAAGTCACTCCCGATGACCCGTGCGCCGGTGTACCGGCTCTCCCCTGTTTTGGATGGCCTGGGCTTAAGGATAGTTGGGAATTCGAGAGGTAAAGGCGAGATACGTAATTAGTTGTGGCAGACCGTTCGTCTGCCCCGCGCAGGCCCACGGCAGCCGGGGCCTGCACGTGACAAAAAAATTATTCGGCGGTGCCTTGCGCGGTTTCGGACGGATAAGTCGTACGCCACAGCTCGAAGCCGCCGTCCATGCTGTAGACGTCGGAGAAGCCCTGGCTGATCAGGTAGGCGGCCGCGCCTTGGCTGGAATTGCCGTGATAGCACACGACCACGGTCGGAGCATCGAGGTCGGCACCTTGAATGAAAGCGTGCAGCGAGTGGTTGTCCAGATGCTTCGAACCGCTGATATGCAGGGCGGCAAAAGTTGCAGGATCACGGACATCGACGACAACGGCGCCTTGCTCACGCAGGGCCTGGGCCTGTTCCGGGGGGATACGTTTGAATTCGCTCATGGCGGGTTCCTGTAGCTCGGCAGAATGTGCAGTCTAACGCGGTGCGCTGACTGGCGAAGTTTCGGGGATAAGTGGTGCGACTGATGGTGCAAGCCCGCCGTGTTCATCGCATTTGCATGACACGCGCTCGCCGCTGTCGACGTTCATCAGGGTCAGGCTGCCGCCCCAGACACAGCCGGTGTCCAGCGCCGAGATCCCCGGTTCGTGAACATCGCCTTCCAGCGCGGCCCAGTGGCCGAAGATGATCCGCAGACCGCGGGTCTTGCGCTCTTTGTGCTGGAACCATGGCTTGTAGCCAGGCGGTGCGCTGTCGAGGCCTTCCTTGCTCTTGAGATCGAGCTTGCCGTCGGCGGTGCAGAAGCGCATGCGGGTGAAATAGTTGGTGATGACGCGCAGGCGGGTAACGCCTTTGAGATCGTTGTCCCATTTCGCCGGTTCGTTGCCGTACATGCCGTCGAGGAAGGCAGGAAACAGGTTGTCATCGCGCAATGCGGTCTCGACTTCGCCTGCGCACTTCAACGCGCGACGAAGCGACCATTGCGGCGGTATGCCGGCATGGACCATCACGACATCGCGCTGCTCATCGTAGTGCGCAAGCTTTTGCTGACGCAGCCACTCAAGCAGCTCAGGGCCATCGGGTGCTTCAAGGATTTCGCGCAACGTGTCGGATTTTTTCAGGCGCTCGACGTGCCTGCTGACAGCCAGCAAATGCAAGTCGTGGTTGCCCAGCACACAGACCAGTGACTCGCGCATGCCATAAAGGAAACGCAGGGTCTCAAGAGACTGCGGGCCACGGTTGACCAGATCACCGACCAGCCACAGCCGATCGAGCTTCGGGTCGAAAGCCACTTGCTTGAGCAGACATTTGAGCGGTTCGAGGCAACCTTGCAGATCGCCCACGGCGTACGTGGTCATCAGTGCAGGGCTCCGGGCACGGCGAGGCGGAAGGGCTTGATGATCGCGTCGAAATGTTTGCCGTCGGTAGCGACCATTTCGTAGGTGCCCTGCATGGTGCCGACCTTGGTGGTCATCACCGTGCCGCTGCTGTAGGTGTGGCTTTTGCCAACGTCGATCAACGGTTGCTGGCCGACCACGCCGGCGCCGCGAACCTCTTCGACATGCCCGTCACCGTCGGTGATCACCCAATGCCGTGACATCAGCCGGGCGGGCTGCTCGCCATTGTTGTGCACGGTGATGGTGTAGGCGAAGGCGAAGCGGTCATGTTCGGGTTGCGATTGGTCTGCCAGATAGCGAGTGACGACACTGACATCGACCTGATAACGAGGATCGGACATGCAAAAGGGCCTTAAGCAAAGCGGAACGCGAGGCGTAGCTGATGGGGAATCAGTCTAGGCAAGTATCGGGCAGTAAACCAGAGTGGCGTCCTGCCCGATAGCGTTCATCGCCGGTCAGTCGGCGGCTGGGGAGGCCGGGACTTGTATGGCGAGCTGGTCAGCCAGGCGTACGAACGCGGCCAGATCCAGTTGCTCCGGACGCAGGCTGCCATCGACACCGGCGGCTTCTATCTCGGCATTGCTGAGCAGTTGCTTGAGGGTGTTGCGCAGGGTCTTGCGGCGTTGGTTGAACGCTTCGCGCACAACACGCTCCAGCAACTTGTGATCCTTGGCCGGGTGCGGAAGCACGGCGTGCGGCACCAGGCGAACGATCGCCGAGTCGACTTTCGGCGGCGGGTTGAACGCGCCCGGGCCAACGTTGAACAGGTGTTCCACGCGGCAATGGTACTGAACCATGATCGACAGACGACCCCAGTCGCCACCACCGGGGCCCGCCGCCAGCCGCTCGACCACTTCCTTTTGCAGCATGAAGTGCATGTCGCGAATGATGGCGGCATTGTTCAGCAGGTGGAAAATCAGCGGCGTGGAGATGTTGTACGGCAGGTTGCCGACCACGCGCAGGCTGTTCGGCGCGGCGTTGAGGGTGTTGAAGTCGAACTTCAACGCATCGCCCTGATGCAGGTTGAAGTTGCTCTTGCCGGCGAACTGCTGGTTGAGGATCGGGATCAGGTCCTTGTCCAGCTCGACCACGTCGAGTTGCGCACCGGAGTTGAGGATGCCGGCGGTCAGCGCGCCCTGACCCGGTCCGATTTCCAGCATGCGGTCGTCAGGCTTGGCGCTGATGGAGCGCAGGATGCGGTCGATGACGCCGGCATCGTGCAGGAAGTTCTGGCCAAAGCGTTTGCGCGCCTTGTGTTGGTATTGCTCGGTCATAAACGGGTCTCGGCCATCTGGTAGGCGGTTTCCAGGGCGACCTGCAGGCTGCCGGTGTCGATCTTGCCGCTGCCGGCCAGATCCAGGGCGGTGCCGTGGTCAACCGAGGTGCGGATGATCGGCAGGCCGAGGGTCACGTTGACCGCAGCGCCGAAGCCTTTGTACTTCAGCACGGGCAGACCCTGGTCGTGGTACATCGCCAGCACTGCGTCGCAGTGCTCCAGATATTTGGGGGTAAACAGAGTGTCGGCAGGCAGCGGGCCACGAAGGTCCATGCCCTCGCCGCGCAGGCGCTCTAATGTCGGTTCGATGATGTCGATTTCTTCATGGCCCAGGTGTCCGCCTTCGCCGGCGTGCGGGTTGAGTCCGCAGACCAGGATGCGTGGCCGGGCGATGCCGAATTTGTCTTGCAGGTCGGCGTGCAGAATCCGCGTGACCCGTTCCAGCCGCTCCGGCGTAATTGCATCGGCAATCTCGCGCAGGGGCAGGTGAGTGGTGACCAGTGCCACGCGCAGGCCGCGAGTAGCCAGCATCATCACCACTTGGGCGGTATGCGTCAGGTCGGCGAGGAATTCTGTGTGTCCGGAGAAAGCGATGCCCGATTCGTTGATCACACCTTTGTGTACAGGCGCGGTGATCATCCCGGCGAAGTCGCCGTTCAGGCAGCCGTTGCCGGCGCGGGTCAGGGTTTCCAGAACGAAGGCAGCGTTAGCCTTGTCCAGTTGCCCGGCAACCACGGGTGCGCTCAGCGGGGTGTCCCAGACGTACAGGCTGCCGGCGGGTGCCGGCATGTCCGGCCATTGGCCGGGTGCCACCTCCAGCAAAGTGATGGCCAGCCCCAGCTGCGCGGCCCGCTCGGTGAGCAGGTCGCGGCTGGTGATGGCAATCAGGGGATGTGGCTGGGCTTGCGAGGCGAGCAGCAGGCACAGGTCGGGACCGATGCCGGCTGGTTCGCCGGGTGTCAGCGCGAAACGCTGGGGTTTCACTGCGCTGCCTGGTCTGCACCAGGGAGTTTGATTTCTACGTAGGCTTCTTCACGAATCTGACGCAGCCAGTTTTGCAGCTCTTCATCGTATTTTTTGTTACGCAGAACGGTCATCGCTTGTTGCTCGCGAGCCTGCTCGGTGCTGTCGGTGGCGCGGCGGCCAAGGACTTCCAGAACGT
Organism: Pseudomonas sp. NPDC088414; assembly: GCF_044753325.1. Lineage (NCBI taxonomy): Bacteria > Pseudomonadati > Pseudomonadota > Gammaproteobacteria > Pseudomonadales > Pseudomonadaceae > Pseudomonas > Pseudomonas sp. NPDC088414. Next base: position 15,711 of record NZ_JBIVMY010000040.1, read on the forward strand.
GCCAGCCGTACTGAGTCTGGAACGGCTTGGACAGTTGACCTTGTGGGGTCTTGGCCATCACTTCGCGGAATTCCGGTACCAGTGCGTTCGGATCGACCCAGTTCAGGTCGCCACCGTTGAGCGCCGAACCCGGGTCTTCGGAGTAGTTCTTCGCCAGTTCAGCGAAGTCTTCACCGGCCAGGATGCGCTCGTACAGCGATTGCACCAGGGCCTTGGTCTTGGCTTCGTCACGGATCGGGCTTGGCTTGACCAGGATGTGGCGCACATGCACCTCATCGCGCATCTGCGCTTCGCCACCGCGCTTGGCCAGCAACTTGAGGATGATGAAACCACCCGGGGTGCGTGCAGGCTGAGTGATGTCACCAACGGCCATGCTGCTCAGCTCGCGGTCGAACGGCGGTGGCAGTTGCGCAGCTTTACGCCAGCCCATGTCGCCGCCTTCCAGGGCGTTGTCGCTGCCGGATTTGGCAACGGCCATCTGACCGAAGTCAGCGCCTTGCTTGAGCTTCTGGTAAACGTCCATCGCCTGACGGTATGCGCTCTGAATCGCATCAGAGTTGGCGCTTTCCGGCGTCGGGATCAGGATGTTGGCCAGGTGCAGTTCTTCGGACAGTTGCATCTTGCCCAGGTCGGAGGCGAGGAAGTTCTTCACTTCCTGCTCGGAGACCTGGATGCGCTCTGCCACACGGCGCTGACGCACACGGCTGATGATCATCTCGCGCTTGATCTGGTCACGGGCGTCGTCATAGGACAAACCGTCGTGTGCCAGGGCGGCGCGGAATTGATCCACAGTCATGTTGTTGCGCTGGGCGATCGTGCCAACCGCCTGGTTCAGTTCTTCATCGGTAATGCGGATGCCGGAACGTTCGCCGATCTGCAGTTGCAGGTTTTCGACGATCAGGCGCTCGAGCACCTGCTGATCCAGCACGCCTGGAGGCGGCATGCCGCCGCCACGCTTGGCGATGGTCTGCTGAACTTCGTGGACGCGCTGGTCCAGTTGGCTCTGCATGACCACGTCGTTATCAACGATCGCGACCACTTTATCAATGGACTGTACTGCGGCGTTGGCCGCAGTACCCAGGAACAGCGCGCCCAGCAGCAGCGGGCGCAGAGAATCAGAAAGCTTGGTCTTCACGTTGACGATAACCTTGGATGCCTTTGTCGAGGAAGCTCTCTACCTTGGCGCCAGTCAGGCCGCCGAGTCCCTTCAGAACAATTTGGAGGAAGACGCCGTGGTCGCCTTTTTCGTTTTGCGGAGCTTCCTGACTGAATTCGTCGTAGGAAACCCAGTAACGGTTGATCAGGCGCAGTTTCCAGCAGCAGTTGTCGTATTCGAAACCACCGAAGGCTTCCAGCGTACGGTTGCGGTTGTAGTCGTACTGCCAGCGGCTGATCGCGCTCCATTGTGGAACGATCGGCCAGATGACCGAGAAGTCATGCTGCTGGATCTTGTAGTAGTCCTTCACGTAGCCAGCCTGGCCCGGAGTGCCGTAGTCGCCACCCGTCTGCCATTTACCCGTGGTCTGGTCGTAACGGATCTGGTCGTTACGATAGCGATAACCGACGTTGACCACCTTGTTCGGGTTGTCTTCAGGCTGGTAGTGGAACATCGCGCTGCCGGAACGTGGGCTGCGGCTGTCCGGGTCCCAATTGTAATCGGCCGTGGTACGCCAGTCGCGGTTCCAGCGGTATTCGTATTCCAGCGCGTATGGCGATACGTCGGACTGGGCATCCTTGCGATCCTTGAACGCGATGCCTGGCAGTTGTACCTCACGGTCCTTGAAGTAGTAAGCCTGACCGACGCTGATGCGCTGACGCTCGAAACCGTCGTCTTCGATCCAGCGGCTGGTCACGCCCAGCGACAGCTTGTTCTCGTCGCCGACACGGTCGGAACCAGAGAAGCGGTTGTCGCGGAACAGCGACGCGTAGTTGAAGGTGTATTCGCTGGTGTCGAATACTGGAATGTCCTTCTGGTCTTTCTCAGGTACATAGAGGTAGAACAGGCGAGGTTCCAGCGTTTGGCGATAATTTTTGCCGAAGAGCGACGTATTGCGGTCGAAGTACAAGCCACTGTCGATGCTCGCGATCGGTACACCGCGGTTCTGCGAACTGCTGAACGATTCGCCGAGAGCGGAGGCGTCGTTACGGTTTGTCACCAGATCATTTTTGCCCTGGCCATCAAGATCGAGATCGTACTGAGTGTATTGATACTTGAGCGATGGCTTCAGGAAACCATAGGTCCAGTTCATTGGCAGACTGACACCTGGCTTCAGGTTCAAGCGTGTGCCATTGGCGCGGGCCAAACCGGAAACGTTTGTGTCGAGTCGATCCGACAGATTGCCGTTTTCATCAGAGAACTGGCCCGTTTTCAGATCTCGATCAAACCGCACAAGCTCGGTCTCGTAATCGAAGTTCAAACCTTCCGGGTGATACGGCAGCTGACCGTTGAAGGTGATCTGTGGCAGACGACCGTAAGGCGTGATGTTCGAAACGGTCGCGAGCTGGTACTGCTGAGCGTTCAACATGGCGGTATACGAGTCGCCACGATAGGTCACCGAACCCTGCTGGTTCACGAAGTCAGCGCTCTTCACACCGATCTGATCGGTGGTCAGGTCCTGGAAGTAGTACGGGTCGCTGATCTTGGTGTAGTCAACCTGAGTCATCACACGGGAGTCGAGACCGCCCTTGTGCTGCCAGTTGTACATGTAGCGATTTTTTTCGTAATCGGTCTGTTTGCTGCGATCGGTATCTTCGTCGTTCAGATACGCCGCACCGAACTGGCCTTCGCTGGACTTGGTCAGGTAACGGAACTCGCCTTCGACCAGCATGCCGCGCTTGCTCATGTAACGCGGGTACAACGTGGCGTCGTAGTTCGGCGCCAGGTTGAAGTAGTACGGGGTGACCAGCATGAAGCCGGTATCGCTGCCGGTGCCGATGGTCGGCGGCAGGAAACCCGATTGGCGACGGTCGTCGATCGGGAAGTAGATGTACGGCGTGTACAGGACCGGAATGTCCTTGACCCGCAGTGTCACGTTGGTCGCGGTACCGAAGCCGGTGGCAGGGTTCAGGGTGATGTTGTTGCCCTTGAGCTGCCAGGCGTTGCTGTTCGGTTCGCACGTGGTGTATGTGCCGTCCTTCAAGCGAATGATCGCGTTCTCGGCACGCTTGGCGTACAGCGCGTTACCGCGGATGCGCGATTTGTGCATCACGTATTCGGCGTTGTCGACCTTGGCTTCACCGGTGTCGAGCTGCACATCGGCGTGGTCGCCGACGATCAGTGCACCGTTGTCGCGAATGCGCACGTCGCCATTGAGTTCGGCGCGGCTCTCGGCCTGGTACAGGCTGGCCTCGTCGGACTCGACCTGCATGCTGCCCTGACGCAGGACCACGTCGCCGGCCAGCGTACCCACCTGATCTTCGGTGTTGTAGCGCGAGGCCTTGGCGCCGATAAAGGTCGGTGCGTCACTTTTATTCGTCTTGTCATTCATGCCAGGACGAATCGGTTCGATATAGGAACCAGAGCAGTAAGGACCGGTCTCGGCCAATTGGGCGGCGGTGAGCTTCTCGCGCGGAACCCAGTCGAGGTGACTGTAGTCTTCGCTACGGGATTTCAGACCGCGGCCTTTGGCTTCGGTGACCAGCACAGGCTTGGCGCCGGTGTCGGATGTGGAACCGTTCTGGGCCGGGGCTTCGCCGGCGGCGCTGACGGCACTGCCGTCATGCACCGGACGCGGCGGCAATGCAGCTGCCGGCGTCTTGGGCGCACACGCCCAGCCACCCGTTGCCGAGACGGCGCAGTCATACTGCTCGGCGGCGACAACGAATTGACTGGCCAGAGGTTGCATAGCCAGCAGACTGCCGGTTACCAACAACGGAAATTTTTTACGAAACGCGGGGGATTTCAATGCCATCTTATTAGTCCGGGCTTCCTGCGTGCCATCTGCCCGCGGTGTGGGCCGCACGCCTCTCGATGGTCTGAAAAAGATGCTGGATAATAAAGCATGACCCGCTTGACGGCTAGCGCCGTCGGAGACCCTTGCAATGCCTGACCAAGATGTACGCTTGCAACACCTGAAAGTTTGGCTCGATGAGCAGTTGGCAATCCTGTTTGCAGATCAGGGCTGGGGCGCCGTGCCCCCGGCCACGTTGACCGCGGCCAGCAGCGACGCGAGTTTCCGCCGGTACTTCCGCTGGGAAGGAGAAGGGCGCAGCTTCGTTGTGATGGACGCTCCACCGCCCCAGGAAAACTGCAAACCGTTCGTGGATATCGCCTTTTTGCTGGCGAAATCCGGAATAAACGTGCCGAAAATTTATGCAGAAGACCTCGAACGCGGATTTCTTTTGCTCAATGACCTGGGCAACAAGACCTATCTCGACGTAATCGACAGCGAAAATGCTGACGTTTTGTTCAGCGATGCCCTGCAGGCGCTGTTGGCTTTTCAGCAATTGCCGATGGTCGCACCGCTGCCGAGTTACGACGTGGCGCTGCTGCGCCGTGAACTGGAACTGTTCCCCGAATGGTACGTGAAGCGCGAACTCGGCATCGAATTCGACGCGGCACAGCAGCAACAATGGCAAGCTGTCAGCGATCTGCTGATCGACAGTGCCCTGGCCCAGCCGAAAGTGCTGGTGCACCGCGACTACATGCCGCGCAACCTGATGCTCAGCGAGCCGAATCCCGGCGTGCTCGACTTTCAGGATGCGGTCTATGGCCCGGTCACCTACGACGTCACCTGTCTGTTCAAGGACGCGTTCCTAAGCTGGCCTGAAGAACGCGTGCGTGGCTGGCTGGAAAGTTACTGGCAGCAAGCCTCGGCGCTGGACATCCCGGTGCAGGCCGACTTCGAAGACTTCCTGCGCGCCAGCGACTTGATGGGCGTACAACGCCACCTGAAAGTCATCGGCATTTTTGCCCGGATCTGCCATCGCGATGGCAAACCGCGCTACCTGGCCGACGTGCCGCGTTTCTTCGCCTATATAGAGGCGGTGATTGTGCGTCGTCCTGAGTTGGCGGATCTGCAGGCATTGCTCGCCAGTCTGCGTGGCGGAGTGAGCGCATGAAGGCGATGATTCTGGCGGCAGGCAAGGGCGAGCGCATGCGCCCGCTGACCCTGACTACCCCCAAGCCGCTGGTGCGTGCCGGCGGCGTACCGTTGATCGAATACCACCTGCGCGCGTTGGCCGCAGCCGGTTTCAGTGAAATCGTGATCAACCATGCCTGGCTCGGTCAGCAGATCGAGGATTACCTGGGCGACGGTTCGCAGTTCGGCGTGAGTATCCAGTACTCGCCGGAAGGTGAGCCGCTGGAAACCGGCGGCGGGATTTTCCGCGCCTTGCCGTTACTCGGTGACGATGCGTTTCTGGTGGTCAACGGCGATATCTGGACCGATTACGACTTCAGCGTGCTGCATCAGCCGATCAACGGTCTGGCGCATCTCGTCCTGGCGGACAACCCGGCCCATCATCCGACGGGCGATTTCACCTTGACTGAAGGCCGGGTGCACGATGGCCAGCCGGACGCGCCAACCCTGACCTACAGCGGCATCGCCGTCCTGCATCCGCAGTTGTTCGATGGCTGCGCGGACGGCGCGTTCAAGCTCGCACCGTTGCTGCGCAAAGCCATGGCAGACGGACAGGTCAGCGGTGAGCGTCTGAAAGGGCACTGGGTGGATGTCGGTACGCATGAGCGTCTGGCCGAAGCTGAAGCATTGATAGAAGCGAGTCGTTGATATGTTGTGGCCAGGGACTCTGATTGGAGCCGGAGCGGGTTTTGCGATCGCCAGCATTCCGGGGGCCATGCTTGGGGCACTGTTGGGACAGGCGCTGGATCGGCGCCTGCACCTGCAAAGCTGGGGGCACTTGCGGGAAAAACTCGGCGGACGGCCGATGTTGCGCAACGACGAATTGCTGTTCGTGTTGCTCGGGCGTCTGGCCAAGAGTGACGGGCGAGTGACGGACGGCCATATCCAGCAGGCGCGCCATGAAATGAACGCGCTGGAAATGAGCGAGCCGGCACGGCGGCGGGCGATTGCTGCGTTCAATCGCGGCAAGTCCGGCGGCGACCGCCTGCGCGGTTATCTGCGCCGCCTGAGTGCTCAGCCGCATGCCGCCGAGGGCGTGTTGCGCGCCTGCTGGCGGATGGTCTGGGCCGACGGTCGCGCGGGCGTGAGTGAGCGTGAATTGTTGGCGCAGTGGGGCAAGTGGCTGGGTTGGACAACCCACCAGATTCAGGCGCTGGCCAATGATTACGAGCCCAATAAACGGCCGATTGTCAGTGCCGCGGTGAGTTATCAGGAAGCGATGCGCCTGCTCGGGGTGTCGGCGACCAGCGAGCCGGCGCAGATCAAGCGTGCCTATCGACGACTGCTCAGCCGTCATCACCCGGACAAGATCGCCGGCAGCGGCGCGACGCCGGAGCAGGTGCGTGACGCGACCGAGAAAACCCGCGAGCTGCACAACGCGTTTACTCTGATTCGGGCGCGGCGGGATTTTCGCTAGCGATTAAAAGATCAAAAGATCGCAGCCTTCGACAGCTCCTACAGGAAACGCATTCCAAGGTAGGAGCTGCCGCAGGCTCGGGCCGCGATCGGACGATCTTTTGCTTTTGTTTCTATCAGTCTGTCTTCTGCGGATTCAACCAGCCACGCACCCGCCGGAACAGCTGTTCCTGCTCAGCCTTTTTATCCGGTAACGCCTTGAGCGCCACCTGGCTGAAGGTAGAAGTCTTCAAGCGCTTGCTGGCCTGCATGCGCTCCAGCGCTGCGTTGCGGTCCAGCGCCTTGTCCATGTAGAAAATGTCGGCGGTCGGCAATTTCAGGGTCGGTGTCAGCTCGGCCAATTGTGGCTTGGCCTTGCTCGGCGTTTGCGCATCGACCATCACCAGTTTCTCGACCTGCGAACTCTGCCGCTCGCTGAGGAAACGCGCCGCCCAGTACGCGCCCGTACCGTGACCGAGCACCACGACCCGACGTGCGCTTTGCTGCTCGGCGTAGGCGATCGCCGCATCGATCCGCGCAAAGATCCGTTCGGCATCAGCCTTGGACTGCTCTTCAGTCGTTTCAGCGACCACCTGATCCGCCACTTCCGCTTCACCGCCCGCCGCCTGTTCGATCGGTTGCGCGGTGGTGGAATCCTTGCTGCCACTTTCCGGTGCTTTTGGCGCGGCGGCGGGCGCAATCACCCGAGGTGCGATGGCATCGCTTTGCAGATCCGGCAAGGTGATACTCAGGCTGCTCCACTCGACATCGGGCAATTTGCTGCGCAGCGGGCCGATCACTTGCGGCCAGTCAGCGGTTTCGCCGGCGCCAGGGACAATAATCACCGCACCTTTGGGTTCGGCGGTGTTGGCCGGTTTCCACAGAGCGAGGAAAGTGTCGGTGCCGGCCTGCAACTGCTGCTGCTCTTGCGCCGGGACTTTACGTTCGAGTGCTGCGGCTTCTTCCTGACTACGCTCAAGCAGTGGCTGGCGTTCGGCCGGTTTTTCGGCGGCCGGTTGCTCGGCAGTGGAGGGGGGCGCCGGATCGGCGGCTTCGACGGAAAACGCACAAGGCAGGATCAGCGACAGGCACAATGCTGGCATTGCCAGGCGGTAGACAGAGGGCATCGGTTATTCCAGGCCAGAAAAGTATCCCGGCAGCCTAATGGGTTGGTCAGAATTTGTCAGTGCAAGAGACTTCAATGATGCGTTTTTGCTGCCTGTGGGTTATCGGCTGGTTGTGTTTTCCCTTGATGGGCTGGGCGGCGTCTGCGCCGGCGGCACATGCAGCGCTGTTGACGCCCGGCGAGCAGCAATGGCTGGCGCAGCACCGTGAGCTGCGCGTTGGCCTGGTATTGCAGGCGCCGTACGCGCAATACGACCGGCGCTTGCAGCGACTGTCCGGGGCCAACGTCGAATTGATGAAGGCGCTGGCCAAGACCCTGAACGTCGAGCTGAGCTGGCGCAATTTTCAGGACCTGGCGCAACTGGAGGAGGCCGCCCGCGAAGGCGAGATCGACATTGCCCCGGGCCTGACCCAGACCCCCGGTGCGCTGCGCCTGTGGCTGTTTTCCGATCCTTACATGCGCGTACCGCAACTGGTGGTCAGTGACCAGAAGAGCGGCGGCGTGGTCGAGCTGGAAAAACTCGACAGCCTGTCTCGCGTCGCCGTGCGCATGCCCAGCGTGACAGCAGATTATTTGCGCAGCACCTATCCCCATTTGAATCTGCAAGGCGTGCCGCTGGAGCGGCAGGCGCTGCAACTGTTGCTGACCCAACAAGCGTCCTACGCCGTGATAGATGAAGCGCAACTCGGGCGGTTGTCCGCCGAACCTGAGTTCGCCGGGCTGGTCGTGGTCGGCGATATCGGGCTACCTCAACTGTTGCGAGTCGCCACGCGGCGCGACTGGCCGCAATTGGCCGGGATCATCGAAAGCGCCTTGCGGGCAATCCCGGCCAAGGATCTGGAGCGCCTGCACAACCAGTGGCTGCAACCCAAGTACCCACGGCTCACGGAATCGCCGGGGTTCTGGCAGAACCTCAGCCTGTTGTTTGCGGTGTTGCTGCTCAGTTGTGCGGCCATCATCATCTGGCAACGACGCCAGCAACACAGCCTCGAACAGCGTCTGCTGGCCGCCCGGGAAGACATTGCCCTGCGCGCGGCCAGCGAAGAAGCCTTGCGCCTGACCCAGTTTTCCATCGACCAAAGCACCGTCGGCATTCTCTGGGTCAACTGGGATAGCCATGTGCGCTATGCCAACCGCGCGGCTGAACACATGCTCGGTTATCCACAGGGCGCGCTGATCGAGCGGCCGCTGATCGACTTCGAACCCGGTCTGCACATGGACCGCTGGCTCAACCTGTGGAAACGCGCGAGGGCCAGTGAAGAGGGGCCTTTGAGTTTTGAAACCAGCTGCGTGCGCGCTGATGGCAGCGTCCTGCCGGCGGACGTTTCGCTGAGTTTTCTGCGCTTTCGCGACAGCGAGTATCTGGTGGTTTATCTCACCGACGTCACCGAGCGTCGCCGCGCCCTGGCCGCGTTGCAGGAAAGTGAAGCGCGCCTGCAAGGCATTGCCGCTAACGTGCCGGGGCTGGTGTTTCGCCTGGAACGCGCGCCGGTGACCGGGCAAATCGACTTCGCCTACATCAGTGAGGGCAGCGAGAGTCTGGTCGGCTACGCGCCGGCCGCCATCGCCCATCGCGACATGGGCTTGCGCAGTCTGGTGCACCCGGACGACAGGGCCAGTTATCACCAGACCCAGGATCAGGCGCTGGACACCGACAGTGACTGGTCGTGGCAAGGACGGATTCTCACTCGTCAGGGCGAGCAGCGCTGGGCCGAGATCAAGGCAATCACCCGACAGCTGGAGGATGGCGCCTATGTCTGGGACGGCATCGTCTGGGACATCAGCGAAAGCAAGCGCATCGAGCTGGAGCTCGCCGCCTCCCGTGAGCAACTGCGCGAATTGTCGGCGCACCTGGAAAGCGTGCGCGAAGAAGAAAAGGCGCGGATCGCCCGCGAAGTGCACGATGAGCTGGGGCAGATGCTCACGGTGCTGAAACTGGAAACCTCGATGTGCGAGCTGGCCTATGCGCAGCTCGACCCGGGGCTGCACGAGCGGTTGAACAGCATGAAGCGATTGATCGCCCAGTTGTTCCAGTTGGTACGCGATGTGGCGACAGCGCTGCGACCGCCGATTCTCGATGCCGGGATTGCTTCAGCGATCGAGTGGCAGGCGCGGCGATTCGAGGCGCGCACGCAGATTCCGTGTCTGGTGCAGGTGCCGGACAATCTGCCGGCGCTGAGCGATGCCAAGGCGATCGGGTTGTTCCGGATTTTGCAGGAAGCGCTGACCAATGTGATGCGCCATGCTCAGGCGCATACTGTGGAGCTGACGCTGGCGCTGGAAGGCGATGAACTGTGTCTGACGGTCAGCGACGATGGCACAGGCTTTGTCGCCGCGGCCGGTCGGCCGACTTCGTTCGGACTGGTCGGCATGCGCGAGCGGGTGCTGATCATGGGCGGGCGGTTGGTGCTTGAGAGTGAACCGGGGGAGGGCACCAGTCTGCAAGTGTGGGTGCCAGTGGATCGCTAAAGATCGCACATCCCTGTAGGAGCTGCCGAAGGCTGCGATCTTTTAGCGTCAATGCAAATATCGAGGAGAGGCAAGTGATCCGTGTACTGGTAGCCGAAGACCACACCATCGTCCGTGAAGGCATCAAGCAATTGATCGGCCTGGCCAAGGACCTGCAAGTGGTGGGCGAGGCAAGCAATGGCGAGCAGTTGCTGGAAACCCTGCGCAGTGTGCCGTGCGAGGTGGTCCTGCTCGACATCTCGATGCCCGGGGTCAACGGGCTGGAGGCGATCCCGCGGATCCGCGCGCTGAACAATCCACCGGCGATTCTGGTGCTGTCGATGCACGACGAGGCGCAAATGGCCGCCCGTGCGCTGAAGGTCGGCGCCGCCGGTTATGCGACCAAGGACAGCGATCCGGCGCTATTGCTGACGGCGATTCGCAAGGTGGCGGCCGGCGGGCGCTACATCGACCCGGAACTGGCTGACCGCATGGTCTTCGAGGTCGGCCTGACCGATACGCGTCCGCTGCATTCGCTGCTGTCCGAGCGCGAGTTCTCGGTTTTCGAGCGCCTGGCCCAGGGCGCCAACGTCAACGACATCGCCCAGCAGCTGGCGCTGAGCAGCAAGACCATCAGCACGCACAAGGCGCGGCTGATGCAGAAGCTCAACATCACCTCGCTGGCCGAACTGGTCAAATACGCGATGGAACACAAACTCCTCTAAAGATCACCGCAATCAAAACTGTAGGAGTGAGCCTGCTCGCGATAGCGTTCCGTCAGGCAACACTTCAGTGATTGAGCCACCACTATCGCGAGCAGGCTCACTCCTACAGGGGTTCGGCATAGCGCCCGAAATTTCGGGCATATCCATTAGCGACAACCGCTTTTGCCTGTTCTTGCAGCTCGCAGCTGGTCACTTGCCGCTGCGTTTGCCAAAACGCGCCATCCTTGTAGGGCAATCCCTACCCCCAACCTTCCATCCGGCTGAGGCGATTCTCTCCTGCGCCCCGATTTGCGCGGCTGGCGCCAGCCACTAGGCTTAATCCACAGCAGTTACCAATAACAAAGGTGTGGGTATGAGCCAGGTCGATTCAAACGCAGGGGCCAGTGATGTGCTGGTCAGCTTTCGTGGAGTGCAGAAGAGCTACGACGGCGAGAACCTGATCGTCAAAGACCTCAACCTGGACATTCGCAAAGGCGAGTTCCTGACTCTGCTCGGGCCGTCCGGTTCGGGCAAGACCACCAGCCTGATGATGCTCGCCGGGTTCGAAACCCCGACCGCCGGCGAAATCCTCCTGGCCGGCCGCGCCATCAATAACGTACCGCCGCACAAGCGTGACATCGGTATGGTGTTCCAGAACTACGCGTTGTTCCCGCACATGACCGTGGCCGAGAACCTGGCTTTCCCGTTGACCGTGCGCGGCCTGAACAAGAGCGATGTCAGCGACAAGGTCAAGAAAGTCCTGAGCATGGTCCAGCTCGACGCCTTCGCTTCGCGCTATCCGGCGCAACTCTCCGGCGGTCAGCAGCAGCGCGTGGCACTGGCGCGGGCGCTGGTGTTCGAACCGCAACTGGTGCTGATGGACGAACCGCTGGGCGCACTCGACAAGCAATTGCGCGAACACATGCAGATGGAGATCAAGCACCTGCACCAACGCCTCGGCGTGACCGTGGTCTACGTGACCCACGATCAGGGTGAAGCGCTGACCATGTCCGATCGCGTCGCTGTGTTCCATCAGGGCGAAATCCAGCAGATCGCCCCGCCGCGCACGCTTTACGAAGAACCGAAAAACACCTTCGTCGCCAATTTCATCGGCGAGAACAACCGCCTCAACGGGCGGCTGCTCAGCCAGAGCGGCGAGCGTTGCGTGGTTGAGCTGGGGCGGGGCGAGAAGGTCGAGGCGCTGGCGGTCAACGTCGGCCAGACTGGCGAACCGGTGACCCTGTCGATTCGCCCGGAACGCGTCAGCCTCAATGGCTCGAGCGACCAATGCGTCAACCGCTTCTCAGGGAGGGTGGCGGAATTCATCTATCTGGGCGACCACGTCCGGGTGCGCCTGGAAGTCTGCGGCAAGACCGACTTCTTCGTGAAACAGCCGATTGCCGAGCTCGATCCAGCGCTCGCGGTCGGCGACGTGGTTCCGCTTGGCTGGCAGGTCGAGCACGTTCGCGCACTCGATCCTCTTCTAGAGGCGCACTAAGCGCCCCGGCAATACCAACACCAACCCTGCACGTGGAGAGAACAATAAATGTTGAGATCCCTGAAGTTCACCGCCCTGACCCTGGGCCTGATGGGTGCGGCCAGCGCGATGGCCGCCGGTCCCGATTTGACTGTGGTGTCGTTTGGCGGGGCGAACAAGGCGGCGCAAGTCAAAGCCTTCTACGCACCGTGGGAAGCGGCGGGCAATGGCAAGATCGTTGCCGGTGAGTACAACGGCGAAATGGCCAAGGTCAAAGCCATGGTCGATACCAAGAGCGTGTCGTGGGATCTGGTGGAAGTCGAATCGCCAGAGCTGTCCCGTGGTTGCGATGAAGACATGTTCGAACAACTCGACCCGGCGCTGTTCGGCAAAACCGAAGATTACGTCAAAGGCGCGATTCAGCCGTGCGGCGTGGGCTTCTTCGTCTGGTCGACCGTGCTCGCGTACAACGCCGACAAGCTGAAAACCGCGCCAACCAGTTGGGCCGATTTCTGGGACACCAAGAAATTCCCGGGCAAGCGGGGCCTGCGCAAAGGCGCCAAGTACACCCTGGAATTCGCGCTGATGGCCGACGGTGTTGCACCGAAAGACGTCTACAAAGAGCTGGCGAGCAAGGGAGGGCAGGATCGCGCGTTCAAGAAACTCGATGAACTCAAGCCAAGCATCCAGTGGTGGGAAGCCGGCGCCCAGCCGCCGCAATATCTCGCCTCTGGTGACGTGGTCATGAGCTCGGCCTACAACGGTCGCATCGCCGCCGTGCAGAAAGAATCCAACCTGAAAGTGGTATGGAATGGCGGCATCTACGACTTCGATGCGTGGGCCATCCCGAAAGGCCTGGACGCCAAGCGCGCCGAAGCGGCGAAGAAATTCATCGCCTACTCGGTGCAGCCGCAGCAACAGAAGACCTACTCGGAAAACATTGCTTACGGCCCGGCCAACACTCAGGCAGTTCCGCTGCTGAGCAAGGACGTGCTGAAGGACATGCCGACCACCCCGGAAAACATCGCCAACCAGGTGCAGATCGACGTCAGCTTCTGGGCTGACAACGGCGAGCAACTGGAACAGCGCTTCAATTCCTGGGCTGCGAAATAACCAAAACTCCAACTTCGGGAGCGAACTGTTGTGGCGAGGGAGCTTGCTCCCGCTGGGTTGCGAAGCAGCCCCAAAATACTTGTGAGTGCTGCGCACTCAAGCGGGAGCAAGCTCCCTCGCCACACGGCCAATTTCCACAAGTTGCATGAATTAGAAAGATCGATTTGCGGAGTACGTCATGGCCATCGCCGTTCCCCTGAACGAGGGCGCCAGCCCCACCTTGAAGCAGAAGCTCAAGCGCGCCGAGCGGGTCAACCGCTGGAAGGCCCAAGCGTTGATTGCGCCGCTGGTGCTGTTTCTGTTGCTGGTGTTCCTGGTGCCGATCGTGGCGCTGCTCTACAAAAGCGTCGGCAACCCGGAAGTGGTCGGCGGCATGCCGCGCACTGTGGCGGCCATCGCCAGTTGGGACGGCCGCGGCCTGCCGGCGGAGCCGGTGTACAAAGCGGCCGGCGAAGACCTCGCCGAAGCCCGCAAAAATCAGACGCTGGGCGATCTGTCCAAGCGCTTGAACATGGAGTTGGCCGGCTATCGCAGCCTGCTGACCAAAACCGCCCGGGCGCTGCCCTTCGCCAGCGAACCGGCCTCCTATAAAGAAGCACTCGAAGGCCTCGATGAGCGCTGGGGCGATCCGGCGTACTGGCAAGCGGTCAAACGCAACACCAGCAGCATCACCCCGTTCTATCTGCTGGCAGCGGTCGATCACCGTATCGACGATCTCGGCGAACTGGCCCCTGCCACCCCGGATCAAGCGATCTACCTCGACATCTTCGCCCGCACGTTCTGGATGGGCCTGATCATCACCGTGATCTGTTTGTTCCTCGCCTATCCACTGGCTTACCTGCTGGCGAACCTGCCATCGCGGCAGAGCAACCTGCTGATGATTCTGGTGCTGCTGCCGTTCTGGACCTCGATTCTGGTGCGGGTCGCGGCGTGGATCGTGTTGCTGCAGTCGGGCGGGCTGATCAACAGCGCGCTGATGGCCATGGGCATCATCGATAAGCCGCTGGAACTGGTGTTCAACCGTACCGGGGTCTACATCTCGATGGTGCACATTCTGCTGCCGTTCATGATCCTGCCGATCTACAGCGTGATGAAAGGCATCTCGCCGACCTACATGCGTGCTGCGATTTCGCTGGGCTGCCATCCGTTCGCCAGTTTCTGGCGGGTGTACTTCCCGCAGACCTACGCCGGTGTCGGCGCCGGTTGCCTGTTGGTGTTCATCCTCGCCATCGGCTACTACATCACCCCGGCGCTGCTCGGCAGCCCGAACGATCAGATGGTCAGTTACTTCGTCGCGTTCTACACCAACACCAGCATCAACTGGGGCATGGCCACTGCGTTGGGCGGCTTGTTGTTGCTGGCGACCGTGGTGCTGTATCTGATCTACAGCTGGCTGGTGGGCGCCAGTCGCCTGCGCCTGAGCTAAGGGGAATTTGAAATGCTGAGTCCTTATATGTCGCCCATCGAACGGGTGTGGTTCTACAGCTTGCGGATCCTCTGCGGCCTGATCCTGCTGTTCCTGATTCTGCCGGTGCTGGTGATCGTGCCGCTGTCGTTCAACTCGGGCAGTTTCCTGGTGTATCCGCTGCAGGGTTTCTCGCTGCACTGGTATCAGGACTTCTTCGCCTCGGCCGAATGGATGCGCTCACTGAAGAACAGCATCATCGTCGCCCCGGCCGCGACGGTGCTGGCGATGGTCTTCGGAACCCTGGCCGCGATCGGCCTGACCCGTGGCGACTTTCCCGGCAAATCGCTGGTGATGGCGCTGGTGATTTCGCCAATGGTGGTGCCGGTGGTGATCATCGGTGTGGCGAGTTATCTGTTCTTCGCACCGCTGGGACTGGGCAACAGCTTCTTCTCGTTGATCGTGGTGCACGCGGTGCTCGGTGTGCCGTTCGTGATCATCACCGTGTCGGCGACGTTGCAGGGGTTCAACCAGAATCTGGTGCGGGCGGCGGCCAGCCTTGGCGCTTCGCCATTGACCACGTTCCGCCGGGTGACTCTGCCGTTGATTGCGCCGGGGGTGATTTCCGGGGCGCTGTTTGCCTTTGCGACGTCGTTCGATGAAGTGGTGGTAACGCTGTTCCTCGCCGGCCCCGAGCAAGCGACCTTGCCACGGCAGATGTTCAGCGGGATCCGCGAGAACCTCAGCCCGACGATTGCGGCGGCGGCCACCTTGCTGATCGCCTTCTCCGTTATCCTGTTGCTGACCCTTGAATGGTTGCGTGGTCGTAGCGAGAAACTGCGTACTGCGCAGGTCTGACGCCCAGATCAAAAGCCGCCCCCTCACCCCAGCCCTCTCCCCCAAGGGGGCGAAGGGGAAAGGGAGCAGATCTTCATGCTGTTCAGAATCTGAGTTCGACTCGGTATTGCACGTCGATGTACTCCGAGAGAACGGCTCAGTCAGTCCCCTCTCCCTCCGGGAGAGGGTTAGGGTGAGGGGCTTTGCTCTTGATTATTCACCAACTGAATACCAGCCAACCGCAAACCCTCAGCTACGCTTGTGCTCAGCTCCCACATCTATAAGAGGCTGCGCACGATGAGTCTGTCCCAGTTCAAAATCGCTCACAAACTGATCACCGGCGCCGGGGCCATCGAGCAGCTGGCGGCGGAACTCACGCGGCTGGATATCGACAACCCGTTGATTGTCACCGACGCCGCGCTGGTCAAGTCCGGCACCGTGGAACTGGCGCTGTGCCAATTGGGTGGGCGCGAGTACGAGATTTTTGACCGGGTGCTGCCGGACCCGGAAATCGCCATCGTCGAAGATTGCATGCGCGTGTACCGCGAGGGCGGGCATGACGGCTTGATTGGCCTGGGCGGCGGCAGTGCCATCGACATCGCCAAGAGTGTTGCCGCGTATGCCGGATATCACGGCGCGCTGGAAGACCTGTTCGGCGTCGATCAGGTGCCGCGCAAAGGCCCGCCGCTGATCGCTATCCCGACCACCGCCGGCACCGGTTCGGAAGTGACCAACGTCGCCATCCTCTCGGACAAGGTCGCGCAACTGAAGAAAGGCATCGTCAGCGATTATTTGTTGCCGGACGTGGCGCTGGTCAGTCCGCAAATGACCCTGACCTGCCCGCGCAGCGTCACCGCCGCCAGTGGCGTCGATGCGCTGGTGCATGCCATCGAATCCTATCTGTCGGTCAACGCCTCGCCGATTACCGACTCGCTGGCACTCGGCGCTATCAAGCTGATTGCCAGGGCGCTGCCCAAGGCCTACGCCAATGGCGCCAATCTGCAAGCCC
Organism: Pseudomonas sp. NPDC088414; assembly: GCF_044753325.1. Classification (NCBI taxonomy): domain Bacteria; kingdom Pseudomonadati; phylum Pseudomonadota; class Gammaproteobacteria; order Pseudomonadales; family Pseudomonadaceae; genus Pseudomonas; species Pseudomonas sp. NPDC088414. The sequence goes on from NZ_JBIVMY010000040.1 coordinate 32,306, forward strand.
GGGAAGACATGGCCACCGCCAGCCTGATGGCCGGCATGGCGTTCGGCAATGCCGGGGTCGGCGCGGTGCATGCGTTGGCCTATCCGTTGGGCGGGCGTTTCAACATCGCCCATGGCGTCAGTAACGCGTTGTTGCTGCCGTATGTCATGACCTGGAACAAGATGGCCTGCGTCGAGCGCATGCAGGATATCGCCGAAGCCATGGGGGTGAAGACCGCTCATCTGAGCGCCAATGAGGCGGCGGACAAAGCCGTGCAGGCCATGACCGAGCTGTGCGCGGCGGTGGAGATTCCTGCCGGGCTGCGCAGTTTCGGCGTGCCCGAGGAGGCAATCCCGGCCATGGCCGTGGAGGCCGCGGGGATCGAGCGTTTGATGCGCAACAACCCGCGCAGGCTCAGCGCGGCGGATATCGAGAAGATCTACCGAGCGGCGTACTGATCATCGCGGTCACGGTGCGCGCACGGAAACTTGAGGTATACAATGCGCGCCATCGTGATTTAGCTCAGAAAAGGTGCGTCATGCAGCCCTTCGTAATTGCTCCGTCGATTCTCTCCGCCGACTTCGCCCGCCTCGGCGAAGAAGTGGACAACGTTCTGGCCGCCGGTGCCGACTTCGTCCACTTCGATGTCATGGACAACCACTACGTGCCGAACCTGACCATCGGTCCGATGGTTTGCGCGGCCCTGCGCAAGTACGGCATCACCGCGCCGATCGACGCGCACCTGATGGTCAGCCCGGTGGATCGCATCGTCGGTGACTTCATCGAAGCCGGCGCGACCTACATCACCTTCCACCCGGAAGCCACGCTGCACGTCGATCGTTCGCTGCA
>NZ_JBIVMY010000040.1:33143-50027 GCF_044753325.1 Pseudomonas sp. NPDC088414
GCGGCTGCAAATCCGGCCTGGTGTTCAACCCGGCAACCCCGCTGGACGTGCTCAAGTACGTGATCGACAAGGTCGACATGGTCTTGCTGATGAGCGTCAACCCGGGCTTCGGTGGGCAGAAGTTCATCCCCGGCACCCTCGATAAACTGCGCGAAGCGCGGGCGATCATTGATGCTTCGGGCCGCGACATCCGTCTGGAAATCGACGGTGGCGTCAACGTCAACAACATCCGCGAAATCGCCGCAGCCGGTGCTGATACCTTCGTCGCCGGGTCGGCGATCTTCAATGCACCGAACTATCAGGAAGTCATCGACAAGATGCGTTCCGAACTGGCGCTGGCGCGCCCATGAGCGGTTTTGAGCAGCTGTTCCCGGGGCAACTGCCACGGTTGGTGATGTTCGATCTGGATGGCACGCTGATCGACTCGGTTCCCGACCTGGCGGCGGCGGTGGACACCATGCTGCTCTCCCTCGGCCGCAAGCCTGCCGGCATCGAGTCGGTACGCGAGTGGGTCGGCAATGGCGCACCGGTGCTGGTGCGCCGGGCGCTGGCCGGTGGCATCGATCATTCGGCGGTGGATGACGTCGAGGCCGAGCACGCGCTGGAAGTATTCATGGAAGCCTATGGCGCGAGCCACGAGCTGACCGTGGTCTATCCCGGCGTGCGCGATACCCTCAAATGGCTGCACAAGCAGGGTGTGGCCATGGCGCTGATCACCAACAAGCCCGAGCGTTTCGTCGCGCCGCTGCTGGATCAGATGAAGATCGGCCGTTACTTCAAGTGGATCATCGGCGGCGATACGCTACCGCAGAAGAAGCCTGATCCGGCCGCGCTGTTCTTCGTGATGAAGATGGCCAACATTCCGGCTTCGCAATCGCTGTTCGTCGGTGATTCGCGCAGCGATGTGCTGGCGGCGAAAGCGGCGGGGGTCAAGTGCGTGGCGCTGAGCTACGGCTACAACCACGGCCGACCGATTGCCGAGGAATCCCCGGCACTGGTGATCGACGATCTGCGCAAGCTAATTCCCGGTTGCCTCGGTACAGCCGCTGAGATAACGTTGCCCGACGCTGCTCAATCCCATTCTGGAAACGCCATCGTGGTGGTCACCCGCAAACTCTGGATGAAAGTCATCAAGGCCCTGGCCCGCTGGCGTTGGCGCGCCTGACTGGTTCCTGGCCGGCTTGCCGGCGCGTTTGCACACCTGACTGATTTGCCCCTCACACCACGAGGCACCCCATGATCCGCGAAGAATTCCTGCGCCTGGCCGCTGACGGCTACAACCGCATTCCGTTGGCCTGCGAAACCCTGGCCGACTTCGACACGCCGCTGTCGATCTACCTGAAACTGGCCGACCAGCCCAACTCCTACCTGCTCGAATCGGTGCAGGGCGGCGAGAAGTGGGGCCGTTACTCGATCATCGGCCTGCCGTGCCGCACTGTACTGCGGGTGCACGACCATCACGTGAGCATTACCGTCGATGGCGTCGAGACCGAAAGCCATGACGTCGAAGACCCGCTGGCCTTCGTCGAAACCTTCAAGGCCCGCTATAACGTGCCGACCATCGCCGGTCTGCCGCGTTTCAATGGGGGGCTGGTCGGCTACTTCGGTTACGACTGCGTGCGTTATGTCGAGAAGCGTCTGGGCAAATGCCCGAACCCGGATCCACTGGGCGTGCCGGACATTCTGCTGATGGTGTCCGATGCGGTGGTGGTGTTCGACAACCTCGCCGGCAAGATGCACGCGATTGTCCTCGCTGACCCGGCGCAAGCCGACGCCTACGAGCAGGGCCAGGCGCAATTGCAGGAGCTGCTGGAAAAACTGCGCCAGCCGATCACCCCGCGCCGTGGCCTGGATTTCAGCAAGCAACAAGCGGCTGATCCGCTGTTCCGCTCCAGTTTCACCCAGAGCGACTACGAAAAAGCCGTCGACACTATCAAGGAATATATCCTCGCAGGCGACTGCATGCAGGTCGTTCCGTCGCAGCGCATGTCGATCGACTTCAAGGCGGCGCCGATCGATCTGTATCGCGCACTGCGTTGCTTCAACCCGACGCCGTACATGTACTTCTTCAACTTCGGCGACTTCCATGTCGTCGGCAGTTCGCCGGAAGTGCTGGTGCGGGTCGAGGACAACCTGATCACCGTGCGCCCGATTGCCGGCACGCGCCCGCGTGGCGCCACCGAAGAAGCGGATCTGGCGCTGGAAGAAGACCTGCTGTCGGATGATAAAGAGATCGCCGAGCACTTGATGCTGATCGACCTCGGTCGTAATGACACTGGCCGGGTTTCGGAAATCGGTTCGGTGAAGCTCACCGAGAAAATGGTCATCGAGCGTTATTCCAACGTGATGCACATCGTCTCCAACGTCACTGGCCAGTTGAAGGCCGGGCTGACCGCGATGGACGCGCTGCGGGCGATTCTGCCGGCGGGCACCTTGTCCGGCGCACCGAAGATCCGTGCGATGGAAATCATCGATGAGCTGGAACCGGTCAAGCGTGGCGTGTATGGCGGTGCGGTCGGTTACTTCGCCTGGAACGGCAACATGGACACCGCGATTGCGATTCGCACCGCGGTGATCAAGAACGGCGAGCTGCACGTGCAGGCCGGTGGCGGCATCGTCGCCGACTCGGTGCCGGCGCTGGAATGGGAAGAAACCCTGAACAAGCGCCGCGCGATGTTCCGCGCCGTGGCCCTGGCCGAGCAGACCCCGGACACCTGATCCACGCAAAACCCTTGTAGGAGTGAGCCTGCTCGCGATTTCGGTCTGACATTCACCTTTAATGTTGTCTGTTCCACCGCCATCGCGAGCAGGTTCACTCCTACATTGGATTGTGTTCAACAAAAAAAAACGCGGCGCCTATGAGGGCGCCGCGTTTTTTTATGCCTGCGCTAACCCTGTAGGAGCTGGCGCAGCCTGCGATCTTTTGCCTTTCAACCTCAGAAATCCAGGCTGACCCCGACATTAACCCCCTGCTGTGTAAAGTCATCATCCTTGCGCACGTTGTAGCTGGCGCGCAACGCCAGATCCTGCGTGAGTTTGTGGCTCACGCCCAGGTTCAGGCGATTGAGGTTGGTCTGAGGCTCGTAGCCTTCGAGGGTGAAACGGTTGCCCGGCAGGCTGTTGAGGTTGATGGTCAGGTCTTGCCGGTCGTCGTTGTACTCACGTTCGTGAGCGAACTCGCCGAAGACTTCGGTCTGCGCAGTGATCTGGTACTTGCCCTGGATACCCAGGCCCAGACGCCGCGAGTTGCGCGACTGGTCATCGAAGGTCAGCGCCGTGGAATCCGCGCCTTTTTCCGAGTAACCATCCACTTCGGTCTTGCCGAAATCGGCGCTGACGAATGGCGACAGGTGCCACGGGCTGCTGGCCTGCTGCGCGATGTCGTAGCCGATGCGGCCGCTGATTGCCAATACATAACCGTCGGTATCGCCTTTCTCCCCGCGCTCGTTGACCCCCAGCTGGAATTTACGCTTGAGGCTGTCGTAGTCGAGTTTGCCGGCGGTCATCGCCAGGTCGCCCCACCAGCGGTTTTGCTGATACTGGGCGAACGCGGTGCCCATGTAGGAGTTAAGTTTGTATTCCGAGTCGGCGTCGCCGGCTTCGAGTTTCTGGTGGTAGAGACCCGCGGCCAGACCCACACGCCAGGCCTCGTTGACTCGATAGCTGCCGCCGATGTTCAGGTTGTAGCCGTTGCCATCGGCACTGGCGGCGCTGTGCTGGCCGTCGAAGTCCTGATGTTGACCGCCGCCGGCAACGATGGCGCGCCATTGGCCCACGGCTTGCCAGTTTTCCCAGTCGGCCAGCCATTGATTGCGCAGTTCATCCTGATGCGCGCGCAACGAACCCTGGGCCATTTCCGGCAGCAAGGTCAGCTCCCAAGGGGCAGCCAGCAGCGAGTAGGCGTAGTCGGCAATCAAGCGCTGGCCGGCTTCGGTGGGGTGTACCGCGTCGTTGTAGATCAGCTTGGTCGGATCCGGCGTGGCGCTGTTGATGCCGTACCGGGCGTTCTCGGTACAGCTGTTGCCGCTGAAGCAGGTGGCCGTCAGGTTCTGGTCGGTCGCGAGGCCGAATTGCGCCGGGTTGGCGAAAGCCTCTTTGAGCAGCACCGGAATGTTCAGTGGAATGATTTCGGCGTTGATGCCCTGCAGCTGGCTGACCAGTTCGGTGTTGAACTGGGCGCTGAGCTGCGAGGTGAAGCCCTGCAGCGGCGAGCCGTTGATGGCCGGCGTCAGGCCGATGTCCGGCAGCAGCCAGACCATGATGTATTTGGCGCCGGCGCCTTGCAGCGTACGGGCGCTGTCGGCCAGGCGATCGGCCGCGGCGCTGGCCTGATCGAGGCTGAGCACGCGGCCCTGAAGGAAATCGTTGCCGCCCCCGGACAGGTAATACAGCGCGTTCGGATCGGCACGGAAGCCGTTCGACGGCAGATAACCGCTGCGGGTGCGTTCGCCGGTGGCGGACTGCGTGGTGATCGAGTCGAGAATCTGGTCAGTCCGGTAACCGCCCACCGCCCAGTTGTTGCCATCGGCCAGGCCTTCGCCGGCACGCACAGCCGAGGATGAGGAGGCGGTCTGGTCGGGGCTGAAACCCAGTTTGCCGCCGATGATCTGGGTGGCGTTGAGGTCGCGGTTTTCCCCGGTGCCGTCCTTGTACAGCGGGCCGGTGCGGTTGGTGTAGCGCTGCGTGGCACCGGCCGGGCCGCCGGTATCCCTGAAGGTCCCGGCGTCGTTCAGGCTGTCGCCGAACACAATGAAATTCGAATAGGGAGCGGGTGCTGCGTAGGCCTGGGCGCAAGCCATGGCGAGCAGGCAACCGGCAAGCGGTACAAACAACGTCTGTTTGATCATGAGCAAGTCCGTTTATTTATTGTTGTAGGTGAACGAAACGACAGTACCAAAAACTCCCGGCGTTTTGCCATCGGTCGCGAAGCCTCCCTTAGTTTTGTCCCCCGTCAGCCCCGCCATATTGCACGCTCCGCCCAGCTAAGTTACTGTGCCGGAACGTATGAACGAGACCTTCCCCGTGTTGATCGTCAGCAAACTTCTGGATCAAGTCATCAAGGCACACGCCCGTTGGCGTTGGCGCGCCTGAATCTTTTCTGCCGGCCCCGCCGGATCTGTATCGCTTTGCCTTCCTTGCCCGTTTGAAATGCCGCTGTGCCGACGCCTCCTGCGCGTCCGACATCGTGCAGCGCCCTGCGGGCAAGTCATTCGAAGGCTGTCTTCAAGTCAGAATTCAAGAGGTTCGAAACGCCATGTTGCTGATGATCGACAACTACGACTCCTTTACTTACAACGTTGTGCAGTACCTCGGCGAGCTGGGTGCCGAGGTCAAGGTGGTGCGCAACGACGAACTGACCGTCGCCGAAATCGAAGCGCTCAACCCCGAGCGCATCGTGGTCTCGCCAGGCCCGTGCACGCCGACCGAAGCCGGCATTTCCATCGAAGCCATCAAGCATTTCGCCGGCAAACTGCCGATCCTCGGCGTCTGCCTCGGCCATCAATCGATTGGCCAAGCGTTCGGCGGCGATGTGGTGCGTGCCCGTCAGGTGATGCACGGTAAGACTAGCCCGGTATTCCATGAGGACAAGGGCGTTTTCGCCGGTCTGAATCATCCGCTGACGGTTACCCGCTACCACTCGCTGATCGTCAAGCACGATACTTTGCCCGAGTGCCTTGAGCTGACCGCGTGGACCCAGCACGATGATGGTTCAGTCGACGAAATCATGGGCCTGCGGCACAAGACCCTGAACATTGAGGGCGTACAGTTCCACCCTGAGTCGATCCTGACCGAGCAGGGCCATGAACTGTTTGCCAACTTCCTCAAACAAACCGGCGGCACGCGCTAAGGACTCCCATGAACATCAAGACAGCCCTGAGCCGTATCGTCGAACACCTCGACCTCAGCACCGAGGAAATGCGCGACGTGATGCGCGAAATCATGACCGGCCAATGCACCGAAGCGCAGATCGGCGCATTCATGATGGCGATGCGCATGAAGAGCGAGAGCATCGACGAAATCGTCGGCGCGGTTTCGGTGATGCGTGAGCTGGCCGATCAGGTCGAACTCAAGACCCTCGACGGCGTGGTCGATGTAGTGGGCACCGGCGGTGACGGTGCGAATATCTTCAACGTGTCGACCGCATCCGCGTTCGTCGTCGCGGCAGCCGGTTGCACCGTGGCCAAGCACGGCAACCGCGCAGTATCTGGCAAGAGCGGCAGCGCCGACTTGCTCGAAGCCGCCGGCATCTACCTGAACCTGACGCCGGTGCAGGTCGCCCGTTGCATCGACAACGTCGGCATCGGTTTCATGTTTGCCCAGACTCACCACAAAGCCATGAAGTACGCCGCCGGCCCGCGCCGCGATCTCGGCTTGCGTACGCTGTTCAACATGCTCGGCCCGCTTACGAATCCGGCCGGTGTGAAACATCAGGTGGTGGGTGTGTTCACGCCCGCGCTGTGCCGGCCATTGGCCGAAGTCTTGCAACGACTGGGCAGCAAACATGTGCTGGTGGTGCATTCGAAGGATGGTCTGGACGAGTTCAGTCTTGCCGCGCCGACCTTCGTCGCTGAACTGAAGAACAACGAGATCACTGAGTATTGGGTCGAGCCGGAAGACCTGGGCATGAAGAGCCAGAGCCTGCACGGCCTGTCGGTGGATGGACCGGAAGCATCCCTGGCGCTGATTCGTGACGCACTGGGCAAGCGCAAGACCGAGAACGGCCAGAAAGCCGCCGAAATGATTGTGCTCAATGCCGGTGCAGCGCTGTACGCCGCTGACCTGGCGACCAGTCTCAAAGACGGCGTGGCGCTTGCGCACGACGCACTGCACACCGGCCTTGCTCGGGAAAAACTCGAGGAGTTGGGTGCCTTTACCGCGGTATTCAAAGTGGAGAATGAGGGATGAGTGTACCGACGGTTCTGGAAAACATTCTGGCGCGCAAAGTCCAGGAAGTCGCCGAGCGCAGTGCTCGCGTCAGCCTGAGCGAGCTGGAAAGTCTGGCCAAGGCGGCCGATGCACCCCGTGGTTTTGCCCAGGCATTGCTGGCGCAGGCCAAGAAGAAGCAGCCGGCGGTCATCGCTGAAATCAAGAAAGCTTCGCCGAGCAAGGGCGTGATCCGCGAGAACTTCGTGCCTGCCGACATCGCCAAGAGCTACGAGAAGGGCGGGGCGACCTGTCTTTCCGTGCTGACCGACATCGACTACTTCCAGGGCGCCGATGCCTACCTGCAACAGGCCCGCGCCGCGTGCAAATTGCCGGTGATTCGCAAGGACTTCATGATCGATCCGTACCAGATCGTCGAAGCCCGCGCGCTGGGCGCCGACTGCGTGCTGTTGATCGTCTCCGCACTGGATGACGTGAAAATGGCTGAGCTGGCCTCGGTCGCCAAAAGCGTCGGTCTCGATGTGCTGGTGGAAGTGCACGATGGCGATGAGCTGGAGCGCGCGCTGAAAACCCTCGACACGCCACTGGTCGGGGTCAACAACCGCAACCTGCACACCTTCGACGTCAGCCTGGAAACTACCCTCGACCTGCTGCCGCGGATCCCGCGTGATCGCTTGGTGATCACCGAGAGCGGCATTCTCAACCGTGCCGATGTCGAGCTGATGGAAATCAGCGACGTTTACGCATTCCTGGTCGGCGAAGCGTTCATGCGCGCCGAAAGCCCTGGCACCGAACTGCAGCGCCTGTTCTTCCCGGAGCGCGGCGTTCCGGTCAGTGGTTCGACCCTCGACTGATCTGCTTCAGACCGAGTCGCCCCTTTCGCGAGCAGGCTCGCTCCTACACTTGGAATGCGTTCCCCCTGTAGGAGTGAGCCTGCTCGCGATGACGACATAAGATTCACCTCAGACTGAACGTCCTACGGAAACCTTATGATCCCTGCCTCCCTCACCATCGAAGCCGGCCTGCAAGCCGAACAAGACTTGTTGGCCTCGGTCTGCGCCGGCAACGCCGAATTCGGCCTGCTGTTCTGGCAACCCAGCGATCGCGCGCTAGTCATGCCACGCCGCCTCAATCGTCTGCCCGGTTTTGATCACGCCTGTGAAGTCTCCGCTGCTGCCGGTTGGCCAGTCTTGCTGCGGGAAACCGGTGGCGAACCGGTCCCGCAATCCGCCTCAACCATCAACATCGCGTTGGTCTACGCCCCGCCCCGCAGCGAGGGTGATCTGAATCGCATTGAAACCGGTTACCGGCGCCTGTGTGATCCGATCTGTGAATTGCTGGATGAGTTGGGTGGCGTGTCTTCGCTGGGCGAAATCGACGGTGCGTTCTGCGACGGCCGCTTCAACGTCAATCTCGACGGTCGCAAGATGGTCGGCACCGCTCAGCGCTGGCGTCAGAGCCAGGGTGGTCAGCGTCCGGTGGGGTTGGTGCACGGGGCGATGTTGATCGATAACGAGCGAGAGTCGATGGTCGCGGCGGTCAATCGCTTCAACGAGGCCTGCGGTCTGGAGCAGCGAGTGCGGGCTGAAAGCCACATCGCCCTGCATGAGAAGTTTGCCGCGCCAACGGCATTGGCGCGTCTTGATGAGCTGTTTCGGCTGATGCTGGCGCAGGTCTACAGCGCCTGATTTTGCGTGCTTAGCGCGTGCCGAAGACCACCATGGTCTTGCCTTTCACATCCACCAGGTTGCGTTCCTCAAGATCCTTGAGCACGCGACCGACCATCTCCCGCGAACAACCGACAATCCGCCCGATTTCCTGACGGGTCACCTTGATCTGCATGCCGTCCGGGTGGGTCATCGCGTCAGGCTGTTTGCACAGCTCCAGCAGGCAACGGGCCACACGGCCGGTGACGTCAAAGAACGCCAGATCGCCGACCTTGCGTGTGGTATTGCGCAGGCGTTGGGCGATTTGTCCGCTGAGGACGTAAAGAATGTCGGGATCCTGCTGCGACAATTCGCGGAACTTCACGTAGCTGATTTCGGCGATTTCACATTCGACTTTCGCCCGCACCCAGGCACTGCGTTGTTGTTCCTGGCCCGCCTGCTCGAACAAACCCAGCTCGCCAAAGAAATCTCCGGCATTGAGGTAGGCGATGATCATTTCGCGACCGTCGTCGTCTTCAATCAGGATTGTTACCGAACCCTTGATGATGAAGTACAGCGTGTCCGAGCGATCGCCGGCGCAAATGATGTTGCTCTTGGCCGCATGGCGACGGCGCTGGCAATGCATCAACAGCTTGTCGAGGTTCTTGATTTTGGGTGTGGGGGTAATAGCAACCATGGTTGTATCCCGAAAAGACTGCACGGTGATGTTTGGTTTTTTTATGAGGCGCTGAAGGCGGTCGCTACAGGCTGACAATTGGCGCCAGCGAATTGGCGCCAGCTTACCAGACACTTCGTCGAAAATTCGAGAAATTACCTACGCAGCAGAGGCATCCGTCCTAGGAACGCCGGGCGCTGTCAGAGCAGGGGCCTGTGCTAAGCTGGCGACCCTTTTTTCTACAGTGGAGTCTTGGCGATGAAGGCACGCATCCAATGGGCTGGCGAAGCCATGTTTCTCGGCGAGTCCGGCAGCGGTCATGTTGTGGTCATGGACGGTCCGCCGGACGCCGGTGGTCGTAATCTGGGTGTTCGCCCGATGGAAATGCTCCTGCTGGGTGTTGGCGGTTGCAGCAACTTCGACGTGGTCAGCATCCTGAAGAAGTCGCGCCAGGCGGTTGAAAGCTGCGAAGCGTTCCTCGAAGCCGAGCGCGCAACCGAAGATCCGAAGGTGTTTACCAAGATCCACATGCACTTCGTGGTCAAGGGCCGGGGCCTGAAAGAAGCCCAGGTCAAGCGTGCCATCGAGCTGTCTGCCGAGAAGTATTGCTCGGCGTCGATCATGCTCGGCGCGGCCGGTGTGGCGATCACTCACGATTACGAAATCGTCGAACTCGGTTGAACCGACATTCAACTATCATAAAAGCAGTGCAGACTCTGGCGATCCCTCGCTGACGTCTGCATAATGCGCCACTTTTTTCAGGGCAGTGATCGGTCAGCCGACGGGTCATCCGCCTGAACAGATAACCAAAATCGCCATCGCGAAGAGGTGTTAACCGTCCTACGCAGGTGCGTTGTTCGCACTTGACGGGCATGCTTGATCACGCGGCTGCGCCGCATACATAGAGAGTTTTTAACGGTGAAAAGCAAACTCAAGCTCCACGGGTTCAATAACCTGACAAAGACCTTGAGCTTCAACATCTATGACATCTGCTACGCGGAAACCCCGCAAGACCAGCAGGCTTACGTCGAGTACATCAATCAAGAGTACAACGCCGAACGCCTGACGCAGATCCTCACGGAAGTTGTCGAAATCATTGGTGCCAACATTCTGAACATTGCCAGTCAGAACTATGAGCCTCAGGGTGCCAGCGTCACGATTCTGATCTCGGAAGAGCCGGTGACCCCGACTGACAGCCAGATCGAAGAGTCCCCGGGTCCATTGCCCGAAATCATCCTTGCCCACCTCGACAAGAGCCACATCACGGTGCATACCTATCCGGAAATCCATCCGGACGCCGGTATCGCGACGTTCCGTGTGGACATCGACGTGTCGACCTGTGGTGTCATTTCACCGCTTAAAGCGCTCAACTTCCTCATTCACCAGTTCGATTCGGACATCGTGACTGTGGATTACCGTGTGCGCGGCTTCACCCGTGACGTTGAAGGCAACAAGCACTTCATCGACCACGAGATCAATTCGATCCAGAACTACCTTTCCGAAGACACTCGCGACGCGTATCAGATGACCGACGTGAACGTGTACCAGGAAAACCTGTTCCACACCAAAATGCTGCTGAAGAACTTCGAACTGGATAACTACCTGTTCGGCGACGCCACCAGCAACCTGTCCTCCGAGCAGCGTGCTCAGGTAACCGAGCGGGTGAAACACGAAATGCTGGAAATCTTCTACGCACGCAACATGCCAGCGTAAGATTCCCGGGCACAAAAAAAGGCGACTTCGGTCGCCTTTTTTAATGCCTGCCGCATGCCCCCTGTAGGAGCGAGCCTGCTCGCGAAGGGGCCTTCAGCAGCAATACCGATCTCAGATCCGATAAGTACTCTTGGTCATCACCTTCGCCAACAGACTCATCCCGAACTTCACCGGCGCCGGAAAACGGAAACCACCCGCATCCAGTGCACTCTCCGCATGATGCTCTTCATCAATGCGCATCTGTTCCAGAATCGCCCGGGACTTCTCGTCCTCGGCCGGCAATTGTTCCAGGTGCTCGTTCAAGTGCTTGCATACCTGATGCTCGGTGGCCGCGACGAAGCCAAGGCTGACCTTGTCACTGATCAGACCGGCCACAGCGCCGATGCCGAACGACATTCCATAGAACAGCGGATTGAGCACGCTGGTGTGACTGCCCAGCTGATGGATGCGCTGCTCGCACCACACCAGATGATCGATTTCTTCTTCGGCGGCATGTTCCATGGCGGCACGCACCTGCGGCAACTTGGCGGTCAGCGCCTGGCCCTGATACAGCGCTTGGGCGCAGACTTCACCGGTGTGGTTGATGCGCATCAGGCCGGCGACATGGCGGGTGTCTTCGTCGCTCATCTGCACTTCCGGCTGGACGATGGCGGGTGACGGACGGTATGGCTGGCCGCTGAAGGGCAGCAGGGTGCGCATCGCGGCATCGGCTTGCAGCAGAAGACGGTCAATCGGCGAGTAGTGACGTTGGGTAGTCATGCTGACCTCCGGGAAAAATCTCGACGGCCAGTTTAACCGAATCGGCCGGGGAAGGTTTGCGCTGGGTCATCAGTCGCACTGGATGTGCTTTTTGCTTTATGCAGGAGCTGCCGAAGGCTGCGATCTTTTGATCTTGTTTTGATACTCGAAGATCAAGAGATCGCAGCCTTCGGCAGCTCCTGTACGGGTTTGCGGTGAATCAGCCCGGCGGCCAGTTCATCTGGCGCTGACCCAGTACGTGCATATGAATGTGATAGACGGTCTGCCCACCTTTTTCATTGCAGTTCATCACCACCCGGAAGCCTTCCTCGCAACCCAGTTCCAGCGCCAGGCGCTGGGCGGTGAACAGGATGTGCCCGGCCAGTGCCTTGTCGTCTTCGGTCAGGTCGTTGAGGGTGCGCACCGGTTTCTTCGGGATCACCAGAAAGTGCACCGGAGCCTGAGGGGCGATGTCGTGGAACGCCAGAACCTGGTCGTCCTCGTAGATGATCTTGGCCGGAATCTCCCGGTTGATGATCTTGGTGAACAGAGTATCCACTGCTGTTTTCTCCGTTGTGGGGGCTGGCCTGAGTGTACTCATGGAGAATGACCCCGCCCAGTGTTTTGCCGTAGACAGTTCAGCGCGGGCAGTAAGCCTTATTGAGCATGCCGACGATGGTGCGATTGAGCCAGCGCGAGCCGAGACGCGGCAGGAAGGCCAGCCAGCGGTTGCGCCGTCCCGGAATGATGATGGCGCGGTTTTTCTCCAGCGCACGTACGGTATACAGCGCGACTTCCTCGGGACTCATCAGCAGTTTGCTGTCCTTGAGTTTGTCGCTGTTGAGCTGTGCGGTGCGGAAGAACGCGGTACGGGTCGGCCCGGGGCAGAGCACCGAGACCTTGACCGCGCTCTGTTTCAGCTCAACCCGCAGCGCTTCGGAAAAGTGCAACACATAGGCCTTGCTGGCGTAGTAGGTACTCATCCACGGGCCGGGATTGAACGCTGCCATCGAGGCGACATTGAGAATCTGCCCGCCGCCCTGCAGCGCCATGCTGTTGCCAATGGCGTGGCACAGGCGGGTGAGGGCGAGGATGTTGACTTCGATCAGGTCCTGCTCAGTCATCCAGTCCTGGGCCAGGAACGGCCCGCAGGTGCCGATGCCGGCGCAATTGACCAGCAGATCAATCTGCCGGTCGCCTTCTTCCAGTTCCAGCAAAAAGCCGGACAGGCGCAAAGGCTCACCAAGGTCGCAGGCACGAAACAGGACTTCCACGCCAAAGCGCTGGGTCAGTTCGATCGCGATGCTTTCCAGCTGATCACGCTGTCGGGCCACCAGAATCAGGCTGCGGCCGCGCCGGGCCAGAGCTTCGGCCATGGCCAGGCCGATGCCACTGGAGGCGCCGGTGATCAGAGCGTAACGGGTCATGCAATTCTCCATCGCAACAGCCCCGCGCCAGCGACGCAGGTGTCACGGCGGGGAGCGTTGTTCATTCTTTCGCAGAGTCTACAGGGGCCGGGGGCGCTTCGGCTGCATCGTCCACGGAATTCGCCGGTTCAGTCTCGACCTCGACTTCATCGGTGGTGACCGAGCCGCTTTCATAGCTGCTTTCGAGGTTGGTTTCATATTCTTGCTGAATGGCTGAAATACCGCCGAGCATGCCGCCGGCAAACACCAGGGCGAAGAACACGATCCAGAGCGAACACAGCACTTTGACCGCCGTACTGTTGGGTGGCGGTGGCGGGCCGTAACGGTTGGTGCCGGTGTTGCCCGGCACGACCATGATCACCAGCGGGAAGAAGCTGCCCACGAACGGTACCAGGTTCAGCAGCCAGAGCCAGCCGGACCAGCCGATGTCGTGCAGGCGCTGCACGCTGAACAGAATGCTGACAATGATGAAGCCGAGGAACAGGAAGAACGCGAATATCCCACCGATGATCAGGCCGGTGGTGGTGTCGCCGCTGACCAGTCCCAGACCGATAAATGCGAATATCGCCACGATTGGCAAAGTCACCAGACTCAGCACCATGGTCCAGGCCAGAAAGCGCAGGCGACCGATCCGGCCTTCGACGCTGAAGGGCTTGAGGGCAGCGAATGCTGGCAGGTTCTCGCCAACGTTGGCCCGAGGGGGCGCGTAAGGTGAGACGGGGTCGTTGAAGGTCGCCGGTTGTTCATGCACGTCCGAAAGACTCAGTTCGATCGCCGTCTCGCTTTCGATCCGTGCGTCGATGCCGGTTTTGCTCAGTGCCTGCAGATAAGTCTGCGCATCGCTGTGGGTCAGGTCGCGTTTGAGGGCGACGGTGCTGCCGTTGAACAGGCGCTCGATGGCGACAACATCGCTTTTGAACAGGGCCGCCAGATTGAGCTTGACGGTGGTGAGATCGACACCGGGCTGTAGAGCACCGTCGAAAACGATCTTGTAGCGAGGTTCGCTCATGGCCGAGGCATCCTTGTCGCGAATGAATTGAAGGTCAGCAAGTGTAAGGCCAGTCCGTCGATGACTGGCCTGATTTTTCTCAGCGTGGCCAGCGTTTTGGCAACTGCGCCGCGCGTTCCAGCGCCTGACGATATTCCGCGTCGAGCCGGGCGATCAACTGGTCCACGCTCGGCAGATCGTCAATTTGCCCTACGCCTTGGCCGGCCGACCACACGGTCTTCCAGGCCTTGGCTTCGTCGTTGATCGGTTTGAGCTTGTCGCCGAAATTGACCTCGCCCTTGCCTTGCAACGCGGCCATGTCGAAACCCGCCGCCTCCAGGCTTTGACGCATGAAGCTGGCCGGTACGCCAGAGACTGCAGGAGTATGGATGATGTCCGCCGCCTTGGCCGTCAGCAGCATCTCCTTGTATGCGTCAGGCGCATGACTTTCGGTGGTGCCGATAAATCGCGTGCCGAAGTAGGCCAGATCCGCGCCAAGCAGTTGTGCAGCCAAAATCTCATGGCCGTGGTTAAGACATCCTGCAAGCAACAGGGTTTTATCGAAGAACTCGCGGATTTCGGCAATCAGCGCAAACGGGCTCCAGGTGCCGGCATGGCCGCCGGCGCCGGCCGCAACCGCGATCAAACCGTCGACTCCGGCTTCGGCGGCTTTCTCGGCATGCCTGCGGGTGGTCACGTCGTGGAACACCAGACCGCCGTAGCTGTGCACGGCATCAACCAGCTCCTTCACCGCGCCGAGGCTGGTGATGACAATCGGCACCTTGTGTTCGACGCAGATGTTCAGATCAGCCTGCAGACGCGGGTTGCTGTTGTGCACGATCAGGTTCACTGCATACGGCGCCGGGCTGTCCAGTGTCGCCAGGCCCGCTTCAATCTCCTCCAGCCAGGCCTTGAAGCCGCTGCTTTCGCGCTGGTTCAGCGCCGGGAAGCTGCCAACCACGCCGTTACGGCAGCAGGCGAGAACCAGCTCCGGGTTGGAAATCAGGAACATCGGCGCCGCTACCACGGGCAGACGCAGACGTTGTTCGAGCAAAGCGGGCAGCGACATTGGAAATCCCCCGAGGTGTGATGCCTGTTATGAAATTAGAACGGCTTGACCACGACCAGAATTACGATAGCCAGCAATATCAGAACCGGCACTTCATTGAACCAGCGATAAAAGACATGGCTGCGGGTGTTCTCGCCACGGGCGAAGCGTTTTACCTGCGCGCCGCACATGTGGTGGTAGCCGATCAGCAGGACCACCAGCGTCAGCTTGGCGTGAATCCAGCCGCCCATGCTGAAGATGCCCGGGTTGAGGTAGATCAGCCAGCCGCCGAAAATCAGCGTGGCGATCATCGCCGGGCCCATGATGCCGCGATACAGCTTGCGCTCCATGACGCTGAAGCGCTCCTTGCTGAGCGTGTCTTCACTTTGTGCGTGATAAACGAACAGCCGCGGCAGGTAGAACAGCCCGGCAAACCAGCACACGACGCTGACGATGTGAAAGGCTTTGATCCATAGATAGAGCATTTTTGGTTATTCCCAGGTTCACGGTAGCCGGGATAGTAGAGGCTTGAGCGTCCGCACGTCACCTTGATGGTTGTCGCAGGGGCGCGCGGCCCCTATTATCGACGGCTTTCCAGTGGGTTCGTTGAGGGCAGGTTTATGGTCAAGGTCGGTATCGTCGGCGGCACGGGTTACACCGGTGTCGAACTGCTGCGTCTGTTGGCACAGCATCCGCAGGCAGAAGTGGTGGTGATCACTTCCCGATCCGAGGCCGGTCTGGCCGTGGCTGACATGTACCCGAACCTGCGCGGTCACTACGACGGTCTGGCGTTCAGCGTACCGGACATCAAAACCCTGGGCGCTTGCGATGTGGTGTTCTTCGCCACCCCGCACGGCGTTGCCCATGCGTTGGCCGGTGAATTGCTGGCGGCGGGCACCAAGGTCATCGACCTGTCCGCGGACTTCCGTCTGCAGGACGCGGAAGAATGGGCCAAATGGTACGGCCAGCCGCACGGTGCGCCGGCGTTGCTGGACGAAGCGGTCTACGGCCTGCCGGAAGTCAATCGCGAGCAGATCAAGAAGGCTCGTCTGATCGCTGTGCCGGGTTGCTATCCAACCGCCACACAATTGGGTTTCCTGCCGCTGCTTGAAGCGGGTCTGGCTGACACTTCGCGTCTGATCGCCGACTGCAAATCCGGCGTCAGCGGTGCCGGGCGCGGTGCTTCTGTAGGCTCGCTGTACTCCGAGACGTCGGAAAGCATGAAGGCTTACGCGGTGAAAGGTCACCGTCATCTGCCGGAAATTCGCCAGGGTCTGCGTCGCGCTGCAGGTAAGGATGTCGGTCTGACCTTCGTGCCGCACCTGACGCCGATGATTCGTGGCATTCATTCCACGCTGTACGCGACCGTGGTCGATCGTTCTGTGGATCTGCAGGCACTGTTTGAAAAGCGTTATGCCAACGAGCCGTTCGTCGATGTGATGCCGGCCGGCAGCCACCCGGAAACTCGCAGCGTGCGTGGCGCCAACGTCTGCCGCATCGCTATTCACCGCCCGCAGGATGGTGATCTGGTAGTGGTGCTGTCGGTGATCGACAACCTGGTCAAAGGCGCGTCGGGTCAGGCGGTGCAGAACATGAACATTCTGTTCGGGCTGGATGAGCGCTTCGGTCTGTCCCACGCCGGTATGCTGCCGTAACACTTTCGGCAACTGTCTAGTCCTGAAATAGGTTTACACCTGTTTCACCCTAACGCCCGATGCACCGCATCGGGCGTTTTGTATTTCAAGGATAGGTGCGGGCGTTCC
>NZ_JBIVMY010000041.1:0-49490 GCF_044753325.1 Pseudomonas sp. NPDC088414
AGCCAAGGCTTTCTACTTGTTGTCGTCCATTAAAGTCCTCACGTAATCAATAAGGCCTGACGGCCAACACCTGTATAAGTAGCCAGTATTATTCCACAGCGTTCGCGGATCGCCTACCCCTGATTTTCGATTTCTCGTGCCGCTAGTCGCAACAGCCCCTCTAGCGCGGCCTTCACCGTTTGTCGGCGCACCTCGTCGCGGTTGCCGGGGAAGTGCTGAACCTCGCTGGAAACCGCATCGCCCACTCCCCAGGCCAGCCATACGGTGCCCACCGGTTTGTTCGGTGTACCGCCGTCGGGCCCGGCCACGCCACTGACTGCCACGGCAAACCGCGCCAGGCTGTGCTTCTGCGCGCCCCGCACCATCGACTCGACGACTTCGCGACTGACCGCACCCACCGTGCCGAACAATTCGGCGGGCACATTCAGTTGCTTAGTCTTCTGCCGGTTGGAGTAGGTCACGTAACCGGCCTCGAACCACGCTGAGCTCCCGGGAATCCGCGTGATCGCTTCCGCAATTCCGCCACCGGTACACGACTCGGCCGTGGTGACGTGGGCGTTGAGCAACTGCAAACGTCGGCCAAGTTCGGCAGCCAGTTGAGTGATCTCTTTCACGGTGCGCTCCGGATCGGGTGGAATGACTACCACCGTACACGACCCGGTTGCGCTTTCAATACACAGACTCATTCAAAATGTTCGGGCGCCAGCGCTCTGACATAGGCCTGACAGGCCTGCAGGGCAATCAGTCCGCGGTCGCCGGTGTCGGTGATGGCGATAACTCGTTGAGCATGCGCCGGGTCAAGTCGGGCGCGTACGGCTGCATGATCCACGCCGCCGGCGCCGGCGGTGGCTGGCACCCCGCAGCCTTGGGCAGCATCGCCGGCGTCGATGAGGACTGACAGGCGCAGATCAGCAGTGGCAAGACGATCGCGCAGGCGATCCTGATCACGTTGGGCATCACTGAGTGCTCGATAGTGGGTCTGTTCACTGGTCGCGAGCCGTTGCTCCAGCGCCAGACGTTTGTCCTGCTCGGCCTGCTGCGCGGTGGCGGCGGCCGAAGTCAGTTGATTGAGGGTGTCGGCGTGCAGCCGGGCCTGCTCGGCCAGTTGCCGCCCGTAGCGCCAGTCCTGAAACTGCCAGGCCAGCGTGGCGGCTGCCGCAGCCAGCAACAAAATGCCGGTCAAGCGCCAGGAGATGGACATAACACCGCCCTCGCCCGCGCCCAGATATCCAGCCGATCCTGCAAGCCATTCAACCCACCGTTGATTCGGCGGGTGATGCTGTTGAACTGGTCGCGATCAGCCAGATCGTTCAGGCCGTTCTGTTCCCAGAACCACGCAGCGGATTCGGCCGCCCATTGCGGCTGCTCGAGCAACTCCGGCAAGGACAGCAGACGCTCATCGCCGAACAGGCCAAGGCTGCACTGACGATAGTTGCTGCGCCCGGTAATCTGGATCAGCCCGCGACCGCGGTACTTCTGCCCGTCGCCGTCGGCCTCGGGCGTATTGCCCAGACGCAGCGCCAGCGTGCCGGTGTCGTACTTGCTCAGGTACTGGTTGTTGCCCAGTTCGCGCACGTACTGCAACTGCCCCGACTCGTGGCCGATTTGCGCGAGGAACGCAGCGATGCGTTTTGGCGTGTCGATGTGGCGGCGAGTCATTGCGTTATTCAGTGCAGAAACAAAAACGCCCGCTTGGCTGCGGGCGTTGGGCATGATGGTTTTAAGGTTGTCTTCAGTTATTTGCATGATGCGTAATCCTCCCTGGATGCTCCGATTGAATCATGGTTGACGGACAACGCCCCCCAGCCATTTTTTTGCCAGAGTTGTCAGGGTGTTGTTCGGTGCCGCGACTTCGGGGGCCGTGAACACCCAGCCGAGAGTGCCGAAGTTGGCGCTCCAGTCAATTTGCGGTAGCGGAGTAATGTCGGTGATATCGACCCAGATTAGATCCGGGTGGAACATCTCGGCCATGTTGCCGTCAGTCGAGAACAGTTCGACTACGGTGTTGTTGACGATGCGTGCGTAGGTTTTCATCAGGCGTACTCGTAGATGATCACAACGCCACGGGCTCCGGCACCGCCGGGTCTGCCCGGTTGATTCATGGCATTGGCGATGCCGCCCGCGCCGGAACCATAACCCGAGCCGGGTGCAGCCACAGCTGCCGCAACGCTGCTGCCAAATCCGCCCGCGCCCAAGGGTGAAAGCGCTCCATGCCCGGCAAGAATCGAACCGTTGACGTTGATTCCGGGACTGCCCGCAGCCCCTGCGCTGCTGACAATATTTGCGCCAGTGGCCGCAGTGCTGGGGAAACCACCGACAAACAAGCCAAAATCAGCAAGTCCAATCACACCGACGTTTGGTGCGCCGCCACCACCTGGTGCGGAGACCAAGGATCCGATTGAACTCGTTCCACCGGGCCCTGCACTAGCACCGATTGCGCCGCCAGCACCTGCTGCGCCCACTGTCACGATCTGGCTAGCGCCGACACTTGAGGAAGGGATCCAGGCTTCAGCATAACTGCCTGAAGCGCCACCTCCCGAGACGGTGATCTGACTGGCATTCGTCGCGGCAATCCCTGCACTCCCGCCCCCTCCGCCGACAATTTTCACCAACACATTCTTCATCCCCACCGTCGGCACATATGTACCGGACGAGGTAAACGTCTTCACTCCCAATAACCGTCCACTCGCCGCACCGCCACCGCTGGCATACACCAGTACCCAACTGTCCAGCGCCGCGCTGTACACCACCGAACACACACTGCCGGCGACAATCTCGGCAGGTCGCAACGCACTCAGCGCCAGACTCACCAGCGGCTTGGGCAGCAACCCGTTCGGCGCAAACGTACTCGCCCCGGTATTGGCATTGCCAGCGGTAAAGCGCAACGCCAGACCGTCCTTCAATGTAGCGATGGCGGGCACGTAATTGGCCATGTACAGATTGGCCGCCCCGATGTCTGCAGCATGCTTGTCTTCACCGGCCTGACTGATTTTTTTCAGCGCCTGCAACAGTTGCGTGGCATCGGTTTCGCTGGGTTCAAGACCCGCAGATTTGACGACATTCAACAGTTCATCGGTGACGCTGTTGCCCCAGGTTGCCGGGATCAGCGATCCGGGCAGGCCGGCGACGGCGTCTTCATTGACGAACTTGCCGTTCACCAGCCCGACGCTGGGAACGCTTTTTGGATAATCCATTTTCAATTTCCCTGATGAGTTACAGCGCAGTAGCCAGCCACCTCGGCGCTACCGGCCGGTGCTCGTTGAAGGGAAAAAACGAACCTTGCGGCCAGTCTCGCAACTCACGGCGATAGGTTTGCAGTTCGGCGTATTGCTCGGTGGTCAATGTAGTGCCGCCACCGTCCTCGAGTTCATCGCGGTCACGTGCTACCAGACCGTCGGTGGCAGACAGTTGCGCCGTACGCCATGAGCGCTCGATATCAGCCGCTTCATCGGGTGAAGGAGGCGGTGGATCGACCAGGATCGGATAGCCGTTATCCGCTCGCACACCGATCACTTTCGGGGTGACAGCCATTTGCTGCAGCAGCGAGATCCAGTAGCCCTGGGGAATTTCGATAACGTCGTCGGGAATGTCCGTCGAATTGATACCCGGCACATATGCGCCCAAAGTGCGGGCGCTGAACAAAACATTGAAGGTGTTCATTCAATAGCCCTTTACAAAATAATTTACGGTGCAATTGCCGGCCAGAGCGCCGGACGCATCGCGAATTTTCAGCGTGCAACCCACTTGGCTGACGGCAATCAATGCGACCATTGCTACATCGCCTCCCGCATGGGTGGCCACAAGAGAGAAATAGCCCCTCGGGAATGGAACCGGGAATGTCACGTTGACGATGCCGGCGGCATTCGACAGTCCCGAGCCCCACTGATCGATATTTCCACTGGCGTGTTTCTGATATCCGGGGTTATTCACCAGTCCGGAAAACAGCGCGGCATATTTCAGACTGGCGGTCCCGTGAACCACCCAGATGCCGTTCTCCCTGACAACGTTGGCGCTCTCGCCGCTGTTCATCACAATCGACGTCAGATAGGCGCCCTGCGGGCTTATTTGACTACCGCTCGTGCAGGCGATGGTAATCGCGGCATTACTGCGGCAGTGAAAGGTGATCGCTGCACCGTTGGGAACCGTAGTGATATCCGGTAGCGTCACGGTGTACGCCGAGTTTCCTCCCAGACCGATCGCCCATCCCGCATCCGCCGCCGTCAGTTGCGTCGCGGCAGACACTCCACGCGCTCCGGCATAGTTACCCAGAGCGCGCTGAACGAACTCGGACGTTGCCGCCGAACGACTGACATCGAATGGCGCAGCCGTCTGGAACAATTGATTGCTGCGCAGGGCGCCGAGCAATTGAGTATTCGACGCCTCACTCGGCGTCAGCCCACCGGCCCGCACTACGCCGAGAATCTCTTGGGTAACGCCGTTGCCCCAACTTGCCGGAATCAATGAACCCGGCGAGCCGTTTAGCGGGTCCTCATCGACAAACTTGCCGTCCACCAGCCCGGCGCTGGGAACACCATTTGGGTAATCCATTATTTTTCTCCTGCTCTGCAAGTGAGCCAAGTCGGGGCCAAAGGCCGGGAAACTGTCGAGGGAAATTGACTTGAATCAGGCCAGTCGCGCAGCGCCTGGCGGTACTCCAGCAACTCCAGATACTGCGCCGCCTTGAGCGTCGTCCCGCGCCCCAGCTCCTGCTCGTCACGATGCCGCGTCACCCACCATTCGGTGGCCGACAGACTGGACTGGCGCCAGAGCCGCGCTGCCACCAGAGGCTCTTGCTCATCGGGGACTGTTTCAGGGGTAATGACCGGACTGATCGTCACCGACGACGGCGCAATCTCCTGGCGCAGTTCGCCGACGGGCGCGCCGATTTCCATCTGCATGCCCTCTGGCACTTGCACCATCGACTCGACGAAAGCGGGGGCAAACAGTTGGGTGATCGCGTAGTCGCCGGTGTCGATCAGTTCGACCGCGACACCGTTTTCCATTCGTGCATAACGGGCCATTATTCGTACTCCCAGATTTCACAGAAGGCGTTGCCGCCGACGCCGCTGAGGACTGACGCGGAGGCACTGGTCGAACATGAACCACTGCCACCCGACCCTCTATTTCCTGAAGTGCCAGCGCCACTAAGGCCCATCAACGGGCCACCGCCATCAAACGGACTCGCGCCACCGCCACCAGCCAATACGCCCCAATTGGCGTTGTACATGGCATAGCCACCGCCTATTCCACGTGCATTAGCGAGATTGCCGCCCGTCACGGCTTGTCCTCCAGCGCCCCCCTGAACGAAGCCAACTGCCGTGGCTGTCACAGGAAAGGTCAGTATTTGCCCGCCCATGCCACCAGATGCGCTCATGTAACTGCCAAAAGAAGCGCCTCCGCCGGCCTGCCCCATCGAATTACGTGAAGCGCCCCCGGCCCCCAGTGACACAGGAACGCCGGCCATCATTTCTGCTGTCACGTCATATAAGCTCTCGACGTAGGCGCCACCACCACCGCCACCTCCGATACTGTGATAACCCGCTGTAACCGGTGCACAACCGCCTCCCGAGCCACCGGCGCCAACCAACCGCACGCGAATCCGTTTGGCCCTGGGATTGGGCTTGTAAACCGTGATCCCGACCGTCTCGATCTGCCGCACCGCCAACAACCGCCCCACCGCATCGGTGATGCCGTAACCGGCCAGCGTGGTCGGGGTGTTTTTCAGTTTGCTGAAGTCGACCAACGCGCCGATGGCCGTTGCCAACTGGTCGGTTCTGGCTTCATCAGGCGTCAGCCCGGCAGCCTTGATCGCGTTGAGAATTTCCTGGGTGACGCTGTTGCCCCACGCGGCCGGAATCAATGATCCCGGCGAGCCGGCGATCGGGTTTTCATCGACGAAGCCGCCGTTGACCAGGCCAACGCCGGGAATACTTTTTGGATAATCCATTGCACTGCTCCCTTTGCTGAAATCAGTTGGCTACGACTGCGCCGGGAGCGACCGGCCAGGTAATTTCGTCGGGGAAACCGGCCTGCTTTTCGATGCGGTTCAGCTCGACGCTATAGAGCTTCCATTCGATCAGCAGCAACTGTTCGTCATGATCGGCATCACCGATGTCTTCAGCGTATTGCAGCGGCGCGATGCGCAGGACGGCGTCGCGCAGCAACACATCTCTTTGAGCAAGAACGACGCGTTTGCAATCCGCCAACTGCGCGACGTCATCGACTTGCCACGCATTGTCCACCCAGGCATGGAAGCCGCCCGGCCATGGCAACGTGGTGAAGCCTTCCGGCAACTCGCCCAATGCCGTCCAGGTATGCCTCATGCCGGTGTCAGTGCGGTAAACATCGCCGCGATAGTCCGCTTGCTGTTGCAGAGAACCATTGACATAAGCCCAGGCAAAACCGCTTGGGGCCGGGGAAAGTTCGATGCTCAGCGTCACGGCGTTACTCGGCAGTTGCAGACCGATCCCCGGCACTAGTGGAAACTCGACAGGGCCGGTTAATGCACCGCTATCGTCTATCAGATAATTGAACATGTGCACCTCAGATCAGTTTGATACGCGCGGGATAGGCAATATTTCGCGGACGGGTTTCAGCCGAAAAATTGCCGATGTTGCCGATGTAAGTGTCCGAGTCGAATGCAGGGTTGGGGTACGTTGTTGCCACGGTCGTTGTCGTCGGTGAAAAGTTGACATTGGTGCCGACATCCCAGACACCGTCTGGAATCGCCGGGGCCGGTTTGAAAGAAGCCCCTGTTCCCGTCGGCAGATAATGGTTGTGACTCTGCAACGCATGCATTTGCAGGCTGCCGGACACGCGACCGGGATCAACGTTTCTGGTTTCACTGAGCACTCGCAGAAACTCGCCGCGAATCTCGGGAATCCGGAAATTCGAGGCACCATCGCCACTGGTCCATCCGCCTTCCCGGCCAGTTCTGGCCGCTTCGGTCGTCAATGCGCCGGACGCCTGAGCAAAATCCCACAACCAAGGCCATTCGGCGCGCTTGAACAGATCACCGTTGGGAAAACCATAGCCACCTGGATTGAGCGACAGAGTGGTTTCAAAAAAAGGCCGCCCCAAAGCGCTGTTATCAAAGCGACCGATCGGCCACCAACTCCCCGCCCCGTCACTGCGCAGATGCCACCAGTCCCCGTTGCCCATCAGCACCAGAAAGGGGTAACCGCCAGGCGAGAGGTGTGTGTGAAAACGAACCTTGTCAGCGTCGGAGGTCTGCACAACGAGTCGATTGCCGCTGTTGTCCATCCGCCGGACAATGACGTCGCGAATACCCAAGGCCGCGTCGGCCGATGGCAATGTCACCGTCATCGGCGCGGAGCTGCCGTCGATCAAAACGAGTCCCAACTCAGCTTCAGTCAGCGATCTGGATGTCGCCAGACGAGTGACCACCGAACGCATCGGGCTCGCTCTGCCGATGATCGACTGAATCGCCCTGTACAACTGACCGGTATCGGCTTCAGAAGCCACCAGCCCGCCACCGTTAATCACACTCAGGATCTCCTGAGTCACGCTGTTGCCCCACACCGCCGGAATCAACGAACCCGGCGTGCCTGCCACCGGGTTTTCATCGACAAAGCGGCCATCGACCAGGCCGACGCTGGGGACGCTTTTTGGATAATCCATAGGTTTTTCGTTCCTCTGAAATACAAATGAACCGCGTCGCAGCGATCGCGAGTGCGAGCCTGCAGCGGTCTGTTTTCTGAAAATAAAAAGCCCACATCGAAGTGGGCTTGGGTGATGCAGAACGAAGGCGTTGCTGCTAGAGAGTCTGGCTGCTGACCAGTTCGCGAATCGCCACCAGCGCTTCATCGCCAGCACTGCGCGCCAGATCGGGATTGCCTTTGGCCGCATGCGCGCGGATCTGGTTTTTGGCCTTCAGGCGCAAGGTGCGCAGGGTCAGCAGATGATCGGTAAGTTGGTCGGCCTTGCTAAGGATTTGCTCGGCTGCCTGTTTGGCAGTACGACCTTTGACTACCCACGCAGCAACCGACAGCGGCACCTCTTTTTTCGGATAACCGGCGTCTTGATAAGCCTGAGCGTCGGCAGCAGCCTGGGCGTACTCCATGGCTTTGAGCGGGTCGCCGGCCAAAACGGTGCGAGCACTATCGGCGGCCGCGTCGACCTTGGAGCACAACTGTTCGGCTTCCTGAAGTTCCAGTTCGGCAACTCTGGACGCATTCAGCTGCCATTTTTCTCCATCCCAATCATGGGCAATGGATGGCTGGGCCGGGCGCAGGCCCTCCTCGAACTGATGCAGTTCTTGAATGATGATCATCGGATCAGCTCCCAGGAAAAATTCACGTTTACCGCTGCAGAAAAATTAACCGCGATGCCATTGGCGTAATCGGCCGGGCCAACACTCTTGAGTCCCATACTGAACAATAATTCGTCACTGGCAGCATTAGCTGCACCCAACGTATGTTCGGCCTGGTACGACTGCCATAGCGAGCGCAATTCGTTGTGGTCAAAGCTGGCGGTCAAGGTTGAAACCGTTGTGTCGCTGACCACGTTGCTGGAAAAAATCAGCACGGCGCCACCTGCCGTTGTCCAGCCATCCCAGTTGCTGGAGGTGCCTACTGTCGGGTTGAGGAAGCAGTAGTTGCCCCCCAGCCAACCCGTCGGCGCGAAGTTCACGCTGGTTATCCCGGTGGGATGCGGCGTGGGGTTACCCACCACCAGCCGTGCCGCTCGGGCATGCGGATCAAGTGGCAGATAAACCACGCCATTGCCATTGACGGTCTGCGTCCACGACAACCGGTTACGGTTGTAGATCGCCCTGACAATGGGTATCGACCCAGGTCCCGCCGTAACAACCCAGGCCAGGCAGATGTCCAGCGGCGTCGACTGGAAACCACCGCCTGCCGCACCATTGACCGTCCCTTTCAAACCGTCAGGTGTAGCGTCGTAGATCGTGCCGCGCTGCATGTAAAAGGTCAGCGCGCCCGCAACCACCTGCGCCCGGAGGAAGTAGCCGGTACTTGGCAGCAAATCGGGACTGCTCCACACCTGGGTGGTGAACGTACGCGAACGAGCCAACTGCCCGGCCACCACTTCCTGACCGAGGCTGATCAGCACGCCGGCCGGAATCGAGACTCGCCCGCCACTGGTGGCAACTGCTGCTGGTGTGATCGGCAGTCGCCCGTCTGCCGTAGCAACGGTAGCGGTCGGCAAAGACCCGATCGGTAACGCCGAATCCAGATTCCAGCCCTTGGCCGAAACGCTCTGAATCGCCTGCAACAACTGATCGTATTTCTTCTCGTCCGGGGTCAGATCCCCGGCCTTGATCACATTGAGAATTTCCTGCGTAACCCCGTTGCCCCAGTCCGCCGGAATCAGCGACCCCGGCGTCCCGGTCAGCGGGTTTTCATCAATAAACTTGCCGTTCACCAGACCGGCGCTAGGCACACTTTTTGGATAGTCCACGGACGGACCTCCCGTTATTCAGAGTGATGGATTTTTTAGACAGGTTTTCAGGCTTCCGACCGGAACAGGCCTCAGGCGGGCAGCACAGGCCAGGCCACGTTTTGCGGATAGCCCGGCTGCTTGTCGATCTTGTTCAGCGCCAGTTTGTAGGTCGCGAATGCCTTGAATCGCTGCATATCGTCTGCATCGAGCAGGCCCGCGATGTAGGCGTCCGCCATGCCGACGGTTTGCTGATCGGCTTCGGCCAACAACTCATCACGACGCGCCAGAGCGGCAGCTCTTCGCTCGCCATCAACCACTTGCGAGGCGTTCGGCAAAGAATGTTTGGCGACCTTGCCGTCGGTGTATCGCCAGATGCCGTCACGCTCTTCAATCGTGCGCAGGAACAGTTCTTCGGAGATTTCCACCGCGCTGACAGGAATCTGCAGGTGGATAGCCGAGTCGTATCGCCCAAGAAGTTCGCCCTGGGCATCGAAATCAATGTATTTCATGGTGTTCACCTCCGATTTCAAAAGCCCATGGCGAACCAGTTCCAGCCACCAGGATCGATATTGGAGAAGCGCTGGAACTGGCTCAGCGAGAGTCTGTAAAAAGAAAAACGTATATCCGCGAATCCCGGTGAGATATCGCTGCCGGACAGAAAAAGCACCGAGTTCGGAAAGGCAATCGGGTAGGTGATGGTTTCACTCAATGCACCACCGGTGGCAAGGCCCCATTGCAAAATCAGGCCGCTGGGAAGACGTTGGTAGCCCCCGCTTGTACCCAGTGAAGCAGTGAACATCGGCGAATATTTGAGCGCGCCATCGCCGGAGTCCAGCCCCCACCCCCCACCCAATAGCAGTCGCCTGAAGGTTACGAAACACCCCCCTGCAAATGACAAGGAGGTAGTGGGTACCCCATTGATGGTGCTCAGACTTTCACCACTACGAGCCTTTACCGTCAAACTACCGGTGCTGCTCAGAATCCTGACCAGTCCACCAGGAGAAACACTGGACCAATCAGGCAGAGTCACCGTACAGGGGCCAGTGAAGACTGAAAGCTTGCCCACATCAGCAGCCGTCAGCGTGACATCCCCTACATAGTTGGTCTGCCCTGCCAGACTGCCCAGCGCGCACTGAACAAATTCTGTCGTCGCAACCTTCTGACTGACATCGAACTGCGGTGGCGTTTCATACAGTTTCTTGCCGCGCAACGCCTCCAGCAATTGCGTGTTGAGCCCCTCGGTCGGTTCGATCCCGGCAGCTTTGATAACCGTCAAAACCTCCTCGGTCAGGGCGTTGCCCCACTCCGCGGGAATCAATGATCCGGGGGTTCCGGTGATCGGGTTTTCATCGACAAAACGGCTGTTGACCAGACCGACACCGGGCATGCTTTTCGGATAATCCATCCCGTCATTCCTCCCTAGTCATAATTGATGTGCACCTTGGTATGCGCCGGCGCACTGCGGTGGATCAGGCACTCCAGCGCCGAGCCCGGATTCACGCCAAAGCGCTCGCCCCAGTAGCTCGCGCCATAGCGCCGACCAAGTAGCAGGCGGCCACCGGTGTTGAGCGTCCACATGAACTGCGCTTCCCAGGTGCCCCAGTGCGCTGCGCCGAAACGCGAGCGGCCCATGCGTGGGGCTTCGTGTTCGGTGATGCTGGCGTTGGGGTAGCCCTGGCTTTTGGCGATGTCGAGGTAGTAACCGACAGCCTGACTGCCGACCGCGAGCAAGCGGCGGCGTACGGCGAGGCGGCGGTCGTCGAACAGCGGAGTGGCGCCCAGGCACGGGTCGGGCAGCTCCATCACCCGCTCCCAGTCCGGCACCAGTTCGCTTACACCGGCCGGGTCCATCTCGTTGAGCAGGTCGGCGGCGCGGGCGTCGAGTCGAGCCAGTTCGACGGCCACGCCTTGCAGCACTTCCTCGAGTTCCGGGACGCGTTCCGGGTCCCACGCCGGGCCGCTGGGCAGCAACGCGCGCAGTTGCGCCTGATATTGCGCGGCGGTTCTTATGCCCCCCATACGCAGCCTCCGAAGGTCAGCAGTTCGCTTTGCCCGGCAGGCACGTCAGCGGCCGGCGCGGTCAGCGTGTGATCGTACTCACCGCCGGCGCTGCTGATGGCTTCGCGGATATGGCTGATCAGCAGCGGCACACCGAGATCGGCCTCGCGGTTGTGCAAGTCGCGCAGTTGCGCTTCGACGGCGGCACGCACAGCGCTGGTGTCCGGATTGACGCTCTTGAAGCGATACACCACCGGCACCTGAATCGGCCGCTGCACGTGTACTTCCGCGGTCACCGGGCGCAGCGGTTCGATGTACTCCTGAACCTCCGCCAGTTGTTCGTCGTTGGGCACCGGTTGCGGGTCTTCGTCACGCATGATGAACACGGTCACCGTGCCCGGACCAAGGAAGCCACCGCGGCACCAGGCCCGCGTCACGCCCGGCACTTCCAGCGCCCAGGTCTCGTAGTCGCTGGCGGAACCGCCGTGGGGTATCACACGATAGGAACGGATCACCCGCGAGCGCAACGACTCCAGACTTTCCCGCGCCACACCGCCACTGAGGCCGGGCGCGAGCACCACAAAACTGTTGCCGACGACGCCTGCGATCGGCTGCACCGGGTTCAGCGCCAGACCGGCGTCGGCATTGCCCAGGCTGCCAGCGTCGAGCGCGGCGATGGTGGTGGTATTGCTGCCATTGACGGTGGTGCGTGCGGCGGTGACTTTGTAAGTGCGGCCATCGCTTGCTTGCAGCAGCGTGTCGACGTCGAGCACCGCGCCGGCAGTGGCGGTAAAACTGACGCTGCCGGTGGCGACTTGCGCCGGTTTGCGCGGCTGGTTCAGGCGCAGGGCGGCGATGCGCTCAAGGGTCGACTCGTCGGCCTTGTCCGGCAGGATCTGCTCGGCAATCCAGTCGAGATAACCGTACAGGCCATATGCGGCGCCACCGAGGGTGCGGGCCAGCACTTGCGCATCGGACTGGCGCAGCGAATCGCCGGCCAGGTCGCTTTGGGTGCGCTTGATCAGCACCGGCAGCGAAGGGGTTTCAAACGGCATAGATCACCTGCCAACTGTTATCGGGGTTGATGTCCAGACGTTCGCCGTCGGCCAGGGTCAGGACCGTGCGCAGGTTCAGGCGCTGGGCGTCGAGGCGTTCGCTGATGATGTCGATGGCGCTGCAGTGGCCGTCGTCGATCAGCCATTGCAAGGCTTCGCGGGCATAGAACTCGGCGTCCATCTGGGTCTGCCGGGTCAGCTTGACCCGACGCAATAGCCACAGCCGCGAACCGATGCGGTCGTCGGCGACGGTGGGAAAGCTGTCGCCCCACCAGCCGAAGCGCTCCTCGTCGTCGAGGGCATCGTCATCGGCGGCGCGGCGCCAGGTGAACAGGCTGATGAGCACGGCGCGGGTCAGTGCGGCATGGAGATTCTGGCTGACAAGCATTATTTGCCTCCTGCCGGCGCACCGGTCTGGCCGCTGCCGGCCTGCACGCCGACGTGCACGTGTTTGATCTGGCTGATGCCGCCGGCGAGTTGGTCGCCGGTGGATACGATCTTGCCGGTCTGGTTGATCACCGGCGTGTCGAAGTTCACCGCGCTGCTGGCGCGGATGTTCAACGTGGCGGTTTCGATGTCGATGATTCGCCCGCGCTTGAAGTGAATCTTGTCGCCCTCGTCGGTGTAGATCGCCACCTCGCCAGAGGCCAGCGACTGCAAGCGATAGCGGCGGTCGGCGACCACCAGAGCGATGGCGTGGGAACGGTCACCGCCGAGAAAAGTGACGATGCCTTCGGCGCCGGCCAGCGGGTTGCTGGTGAAACCGTAGGGTTCGAAGTGCTCCAGGTCGTCGTTCACTTCGCCAGCGGTGAGGCGCATTTGCAGCGATTGCAGCTTGGATGCCGAGTTGGCGAGCACGACAGTGCCGCGCGCCAGCAGGCGTGTCAGTAGGCTCATGAATTGATCCTCGATACTTTGCCAACACAAAACCTGTGGGAGCGGGCTTGCCCGCGATGGCGGCGTGTCAGGCAAAGAAGTGTTTGCGGTAACCACCGCTATCGCGGGCAAGCCCGCTCCCACAGGAACAGGTGGTGCCAGTCGGGTTGGGTGTCAGGCTCAGTTTTTTTTCGGGGGTGTGGGATCAGGATCGAAGGTATGCGGTGGCGCCACTTGCAGCGTGGTCACCGAGCCCTGCGCCGAGAGCGAATACGTCACTTTGGAGATCAGCATGTCGCCGTCAAAGCCGAGCACCGGATCCGTGACCTTCACCAGCGTGTTGTGGCGCCACAGATCGCCATTGGACTGACGCCAGCCCTGCACCTGATAGGTCGTGGTCTGCGCCCGGCCCATGCGGGTGGCGCTTTCCCATTGGGCGCGTTGCTGGGCCAACTCGAACGTCAGTGCGGTGCCCTCGTTGATGATCGTGGTGCGGCGGCGCTTGAAGCTCAGATCAGCCGCGCTGGATTGAACCTCGCTGACGGCCGCCCCGCTCTTCTTGTCCGAGCCTTTCTGCTGACCGATCACTCGGTATTCAGAAAACACCTGGCTTTGATCCATCGGCGCGTTCGCCGACAGAATGTTCTTGCCCAACTCCAGCGCGTCACTGGCCCGACCACCACTACCGGGCTTGGCCAGAACCAGACGGCCTTGCTCGTCATCAGTGGAAAACACCCGGAACAGCGAGAGCAGACGATCGATCGACTGGAACACCGTTTCGCCCGGCACGATGGTGTGTTTGGCGAGCCGCGCGGTCTCCGGAATTTCGTTGACCACGTACAGCGAGTATTCCGCCGCCAGAGCCTGGACGATGCTCAGCAGCGGTTGCTCCTGCCATTGGTTCGGCCGGTTGGTGGCTGCGCAATCGACCAGATCCTGAGTCTTGGAGCTACCCTCGATGCTCAGGCTGATCTGGCGTCCGTCGTAACTGATCGGCGCCTTGAACACGTAGCCGGTGAGCACCAGATCCTGGCCGATTTTCACTTCGCACGGGTCACCCGGTTTGATCCGTTGATCCACCGTCTGCCCCGGCCACTGCCAGGTGATGTCAAGTTTGAAGGTGCGGAACTGGCGCTCCAGATCGGCGGTGATTTCCACGCTTTTCCAGCCGCCGTATTCCATGTTGTTGACGGTCAGCGTGACATGGTTATCCATCTCGCTCATGGCTCACTCCCTGGACACTTTTACGTCGTTGGGAGAAAAGCCCGGATGGTTCATCGCGTTGCTCTGCGTCACTTGAGTCACCCGTGTGGCGTCGGCAAATTGCTTGTAGGCCACCACCAGCGCCGGCAGGCTTTCCTGAAACGATCTGGTGACCTGGCGCACACCGGATGACGCCACTGCCTTGAGATGCGCAATCAGCGCTTCCTTCACATCGTTGATTGCCTGGTGATGTTTGGGATCAGCCTTGTCCAGCATCGGGTCGATTGCCACCCCGACCGCCTGCTGCAGCGCTTTCATTTCTTCGGTCACCGGCACTTCCTGACGGGTCACCGGTTGATCCGCCTGATGCGCCACCGAAGGTGTCGACGACAGCTTCACCGCCGGAGTCGCCACCGGCATCGACGCGACCCACTGCGCCACTTTCACCAGCATGGTGTCCTGCACCAGATCGGCCATGGCTTGCGCCGCCGCGTTGGTGTCCTTGCCGGTGGTGATCTTCGGCGCATCGGCCTTGCGAATGGCTTCGAGTTGTTGGGACACGTCGGCAATCACGCCACGGTAGCCCTCCTTCGCGAATGCCTTGAGTTCCTTGATATCGCCGAGCAAGCCCTTGAACTCCGCTGCCACTTCCTTGGGCAACTCCTTGACGGCCTTGACCAGTTCAGTGATCTGCTTGTACTGCTCGATCAGCGGTTTGAGCTGCTCCTTGATCACCTCATAGACCCCGGTCAGGCTGTTGCGCAGATTGGCAATGCCGATCCGCGCAGCCTTGATCAACGTCATCGCCTGCTCGAAGCGCGCCACCGCAGAACCCAACAGAGTGTCAGCCTTGGCCAACAGAACTTTTTGCGTACTGACCGTGGCGGTCGGAAACGGCAACGGCCGGTCCGGGTAAAACTTCAGACTGAACGTCACCAGCCCGCCGTCCTGGCGGGTGTGGGTCATGTCGCATTCGCCGACCTTGACCTGCAAGCGTCCGAGCCATGGATGCACCAGTTCACCACTGCCCGCCTCCAGGGCCTTGAGCAGCTTGTCGCGCTGCTCCAGGCAATCGGCGCCGATGATGAACGCCGTGATGTCGTGGGTCTTGGCCTGCTGGCCGAGATCCTCGAAATACGGCAGGTCACGTTGCGGGTATTCGTGCAACTGACCTTTGCGACCGACCGGGGTTTTCGCCTGATCGATCCAGAACCCGACACCGCGAAACGATGCCGGCAACAAACGGTCACGCCAGTTCATTGGAACCTCCTGCCGACAGCGAGCGATAACCGATGCGTGACGACAGCGCCAGCCCCGGTTGATTGGTTTGTGGTTGATCGGTACGCAGCCCCGGCGGTGCATTTTCGAAGCGCACGGTCAGGCCGCCTTCCAGTTGCGTGCGGTTGTTGGCAGCACTTTGCTGGATCAGGGCACTGGAGGTTTGTGGCAGCGATCCGCCCTGCAACGCCCCGTTTCCAGCAGGCGCGGGACTCGCGCCAAAGAACGCCGGCGCCAGCTCACCCTTGCCTTCGGCATTGGTCTGGCGCTGCGCCTGGGTCAGCGTTTCGACCTTGCCGGTGACCTTGGCGATCAACCCGGCGAAACCTCC
This sequence comes from Pseudomonas sp. NPDC088414, assembly GCF_044753325.1. Taxonomy (NCBI): domain Bacteria; kingdom Pseudomonadati; phylum Pseudomonadota; class Gammaproteobacteria; order Pseudomonadales; family Pseudomonadaceae; genus Pseudomonas; species Pseudomonas sp. NPDC088414. Next base: position 16,165 of record NZ_JBIVMY010000041.1, read on the forward strand.
GTCGAACAGCTCCTTGATCGGCGCGATGACGGTTTGCAGCTTTTGCCACAACTCGCCGAACCACCCGACAATCGGCCCCCAGCTCTCGATGATCTGGTCCAGAGGTTTCCATTCGAACAGGGTGTGCAGAAAGTCCACGACCGGTGCAGACGCCGCCAGCACAACATCCCACAGCGCCGAAAAGACTTCCCCGACCGGCTGCCAGTACTGCGCAATCTGCTCCAGCGGCGACCACTCGAACAGGCTGGTGAAAAAGCCTTTGACCCGCTGCACTGATGTTTGCAGTGCCGTCCAGATCGGTTCGAAGTACCCGACGACACCACCCCAGGCGCTGGTGATCATTTCCATCGGGAAATAATCGAACAATGCCCGCAATGTATCCCGGGTGCTTTGCACAGCCGATTGCAGCGTCGTCCACAGCGGCTGGAAGTACGCAACAACACCGCCCCAGGCGCTGGTGATCATCTGCATCGGCGAGAAATCGAAAAACGACACCAGGAACTCTTTAGCCGGCTGCGCGACTTTTCGCAGGCCATCGAACATCGGCTCGAAGAAACTGACAACGCCCCCCCACGCACTGTTGATCATCTGCATCGGCGAGAAGTCGAACAGGTTTCGGAGAAATGCCATCACCGGCACACTCAAGGCCTTGAGCAGTTCCCAGATCGCCGAAAACAGCCCCGTCAGCGGTGCCCAGTTTTCCAGGATCATGCCGGCGGGCGTCCACGAGAACACCGATTTGAAGAAGTCGATGACCGGCGCAGTGACGGCTTTGACCTCTTCCCAGATGCCCGAGAAAAATCCCGCGACCGGTGACCACAGCGCCGCCAGTGCATCGAGTGGTCGCCAGTCAAGGACCGAGCGCAACGTCGCCATCGCACTCGCACCAATGTTTTTCACGCCCTCCCACATGCCTTTGAAGAACGCGCTGATCGGCGTCCAGTTGGCATAGATCAAACCGGCCGCCACCGCGATGCCCATGGCGATGAGCATGATCGGATTGGTCTTGAGCACCATGCTCATGACATCGAACACTTGCGTGGCGCCGGTGACCGCGGTTTGCATCGCCGAGAAGGCAATGGCCCCCGCAGCCAGGCCTTCCACCAGTTTCGGGTTGTCGGCAAGCAGGCTGCCGAACTGAGTCAGCATTGGCTCAAGCCCGACGACCAACGCACCGACTGCCGGCACCAGCGCCGCGTCGACAGCGGCGGAAACCTTTTCCATCGACGCACTGAACACGTTCATGTTCTGCGCAGCGGCTTTCGGCGCGGCGGGCAGATCCACGGTTTTCGCCGTCTCGCTGACTTCCGTCAATTTGCCCTGAAACGCCGCCGCCGATTTGATCCCGTCCACGAACGGCGTGATCACGCTGCCGCCCTTGAACAGACCGCTGATGTCCAGTTTGCCGAGGCCCGTCTGTTCGAGATTTTTCTTGAAGCTCTCGACCTTTACTCGCAGGGCGCCGAGTTTGGGCGACAGTTCATCGATGCCCGTGATCAGCACCGGTGTTTGCACTTTCTTTTCTTCGTCTGCCATCACTGCACCTGCTGCATCGCATTGATCCGTTGCGCGTGCTCCAGCGATTCGCGGAGCACATCCAGTGGCCTGGCCATCATCTGTTCGGGGTCAACCTTCCAGAACCAGGCCAGGTCATAGGCGACTGCGATCAGGTCGGTGATGGCTCCGACGCCGCACTCATGAAAAAACTCGCAACGGCCCAGCTCAGCGCGTTGAGGTCAGCCAGATCGAGCTGGTTGACCGACGACGGTGGAATACCGGCGCACACGGCGATGTATTTGGCCGCCACGTCCATGTCGAGGCTGACTTCTTCGCTCTTGTCGATCTTGTACGGCAGCGCCTTGATCGCTCGCACTTCCTGCACCGTCGGACGGCGCAGGACGAGTTCGGTCAGGGGCTCGCCGTGAGCTTCGATCGCAACCTGAAGCTTCACGGCGCCGCTCATTGCCAGGTCCCCTTGATGCCTTCGAATTTCAGTTCGATGGTGGCGTCGTCGCCCTTGGAAACAGGCTCTTCGACCAGATAGGCACCGGCCAGCACGTAGACTTTGCCGTTGCTGAATTCGCAGGTGACGGTGATGTCGGTGCCTTCGATCAGCTTCTTCAGCGGGAAGTCGGCGGTGTGCAGCGCGGTCACTTTGAACGACGGCGCGACATCGGTTTCCTTGTAGAAACCCGGTACGACGGTTTCGCGTTTGACGGCCATCAGCGGGGCTTCGCAGCCGCCGTTGATAGTCAGTTGTGCACCGTCGACTTTGACGTAGCAGGTGCCTGCAATCACTTGACCCATGGTGTTACTCCCTTCAAATAAAAAAGCCCACCGAGGTGGGCTGAATGCTTACGGCCAAACGCGCTTATCAGGCCGCGTCGTCGTATTGCAGACGGAATTGGTTGAGCAGTGCGAACACGCGCAGACCGTTGATGTAATCCGGCGGGAACAGCACGTTCACGCGGCTCGGGTCCTGCACGTCACGTTCGACGATCAGGTGCTCGGCGAACAGCTCGGCGTTCTCCACGTGGCCTTCCAGTTCCAGCTTGGCGTACTGCGCGATCAGCTCGCCGCGAATGGTCGCTGGCGTCACGATCGGCTGGCCGGCGCCGAAACGGGTGCCGTCGGAAGCCAGTTTGTGGCGACCGTATTTGCTGGTGATCACGCTTTGCAGACGACGCACGATGAACGCCGACTGGTGCATGGTTTCGCTGTCCAGGTAGGAGTTGTCGGCCTGCCCGTAAGCGTTCTTCTGGTAGGTGGTGATCGAACGCTGAATGCGCACGTAGCCGCCTTCGTAGTAGGCGGTGGCGATGCCGTAGTTGAGCAGCGACTGACGCTCGGTCAGGGTGAAACGCTCGCTGGCCGGTGCAGGGTCGACGCCCGGCAGGCTGCCGCTTTGGGTCGGACGGCTGGCATCGGCGGAGATGAACACCGCGGTGCGCGCAGCCAGTGCTGCAGCTTGTACCCAGAACGGTTGCGGTACGCCCGGCTCCAGTGCCTGAATGGTCATGTGCTGGTCGTTGCGTGCCTGGCCAGCAGCAACCAGGGTGCCGACGGTGCCGCGCTTGGCGCTGTAAACGTGACCGAACAGTTGCTTGGCCCAGGACCAGCGACCGGTGCTGTCATCCATCACTGCTTGCCAGGTGTTGAGGGTCGACAGATCCGACCACGGCAGTGCGATGAACTCGAACGGCTCGTCGCCCAGTGCAGCCACGGCTGCGACCTGGTCCGGCACACCGGCGCCGCCGGTCATGGCGGTGACTGCAGTGGTCAGGCCAGCCGGGGTTTCTTCGCCGTTGCTCTTGCCCAGGCGATTGAACTGCAGGCTGATGTCGTTACCGCTGTCGCCGGTCCACTTGGCGTTCAGGGTGACCACACCTTCGGCAGCCGCAGCGCTCACCGGCAGATCGGCGGTGGCGTTGATTTTCTGCGCCAGTGCGGTGGCCGCCTGAGCAGCGGTGGCACCGTTGACCACGGTGGCCTGCACCCGCACACCAGCGACGTACACGTTGAGCACGCCGGCCTGAGTGGCGGTACCGGTCAGGGTCAGCACGCCTTTGGCGATGGCGCCTTCAGCATTGTGCAGCGGCAGGCACCAGATCTCGCCGATCGGGTCGGCCTTGCGGAAGGTCTCGTACATCGAGGCGAGCATCGAGCCCTGACCACCGATGCTTTTTGCCAGCGCAACACTGGAGACCAGCACCAGTTTGCCGACTTCGCTCGGGGCGATGTTGTCGTTGACCTGAGCGACGATCAGACGGCGCATGGCCGAAGTCGCGCTATTGGCGGCCGAGTTGTCCATTTCGGCATAGAACAGCGGTACACGAATGTCCGCGGGGATGTTGCTGAATCCGATCGCCATTATTTGGCTCCCTGTGTTTTGACTTTTACGGTTTTGAGGGTGATATCGCCGTCGGCCAGACGTCGGCGCCACCAGGCGCTGTCCAGCACTTCACGGCCTTCTTTGGGCAGCAGATCGCCCGCTTCCGGGTCAGGTACGGCACGGCCAGCGGCCGGCAGTACGGTGATGCGATTGCTCATGGGGTTACGTCTCCAGAGAAAGTCAGTTCCACGCGCCCGTCAGGGCCCGGGTGTTTCAGATTGGGGTCGGCGGGGTCGATCGCATCGACCCGCACGGTGACCCCGGTAAAGGACGACAAACCGTCCAGTTCACGTTCGTGCCAACTCTCCGCAGGCTGACTGGGCAGATTGCGGCCAAGCTGGAACTCGGCAAAAAAGCGCAGCCGATAGAAGGCCCGGCTGCTGTTGATCGAGACCATCTCGCCGCCGTCATAGACGATGGCGCTGTAGTCGGTGCCCGGCTTGAACCCCACCAGCGCGCGCCACAGTTCGGCGCGCAGGTCGTGCAACAGATCCAGCGCTTTTGTGCCGTCCGTAGCGTCAAGCGCCAGGACGATTTCGAAGCGGTCGCGGATCGGTTGGGCAATGAGGTTTTGTGCGGTGCTGTTGCTGGCGACATCGGCCAGTGGCAGCACATGGGCCGAGGGTGTCGGCAGATCGGCAGTGCCTTGCAGCAACGCCAGATCGACACCCACCGCAATGTGATTGGCAAGGCTTGGGCATTGCCCACGCAGTTGCGTGAGGATCGGGGTGATCTTCATGGTGGTGTTCCAGAATTGAGATGAGGTGCAGAAAACACCGCGAATCCACTGTAGGAGTGAGCCTGCTCGCAATGGCGATGGCACATTCACAATCAATGTGCCTGACACACCGCCATCGCGAGCAGGCTCACTCCTGCAGGGAACTCGCGGGCTGTGAGATCAGGCTTTGGCGTCCGCCTTGTGATCGAGGCCGGTTGCTTCGATCAGGCAGCGATAGCTTTCCTCGCGCTTGCCGCTGGCGGTGACTTTTTCGATCGACCAGCGACCGCGCATGAAGTCTGGCCAGGTGTCATCGAGTACCAACAGGCCTTCGGCAGCCAGTAGCGGATCGCCCGGGCAAGTGACCTTCAGCTTGTATTTCTCGCGCAGCATCTTGCGCACTTCGGCTTCGCCGATGGCCCTGGCTTCTTCTTCACTCGCCTGTTTCTGGCGAATGACCTTGTAGGGTGCGGAACCGGTGATCACCTCCTGCAGCTTGCCAAGAGCACCGTCCCAGAAGCAGGTCTTGCAACCCTGATTCTGGGTGCGGGCAGTCTCTTCCAGTGTCGCGCTGATAAAGGCGTGATCACCCGGTCGATTGTTGCTGGTCACCGACAGCCTGACGTCCGGTATCACCTGGCCCGAGAGGTTTTTCAGCTGCGCCGGTTTAGCCAGCACGTAGAGGTTGTTGAACGGTTTGGCCACCGCGTCGTACTTCTTTGCCAGTCGCGTGATGAAGCTCATGTCGGTTTCGTTCGACTGGTCGACATGAGCAATCCGGATCAGCGCCAGTTCAGGATCGACGCGCGGCGAAAAATCGTGCCGCGAGACCAGTTCGCGAAACAGTGCGCCAAGGGTGGTGGGGCCATGACTGGCCGTACGCCGTTCCTTGAATCCGGTTTCGTCCTTGCCGCTGAAAGGCGCGGCCGTAGCGACCAGCGTCAGGCGCAGCGGGAACAGCGTTGGTGTCAGTCTGGTCACCTTGAATTGGCCCTTTTCGACCAGCCCGGATTCCAGATAACCCGCCCGCAGGCCGATGGTTCCGCCCAGGGTCGGCAAGCCTTCGAGGCCTTCCAGGTCGATCACCAGTGTCAGTTGATCGGACTCCATCCCGGCAGCATCAACGTGCTCCCAACTGATCAGACGCTGATTCAGCAAGTCTTTGTTGGCCCCGTAGATTTCGATCGCCGGGGTAAATCCCTGTGTCATGCAACCTCCTTAGTCCCAGGCCAGAACCGGTTTGATTGCGGCGGGTCTGCTGTCGAGTTCCGGCAGTGTCACCCAGACACCTGCGGGGAGAATCGGACCACGTTCGGCCAAGGTCGGGTTGAGTTTCCACAGGGCTTCTTCGGCGCTGTCATCGCTGCGACCGGTTTCGCGGTAGAGCAACAGATTCACCGAATCGCCGGCCATGCTTCGTACCTTACGCATTGTTGAACTCCGTTAACCCGACCACCCACTTGATCACCATCGCGGTGCCGTCATCGATGACCTCGCTCTGGTTCTCGTCGATGCTGTTGATCCGCCACAGACCCCAGTTGCGCCCGATCCCGTCAATCAACGGCAGCGGCACCCGCTGTGCCTGAAGTGCGCGTAATTCATCGAGTCGATCCATGGCCACGGCATACATCGAGGTGCCGCTGATGGTCAGCGATTCCGCTTTCTGCCCGGTCTGACTGGACTTGGGTTTGCTGGTCAGGATCTGGATGTCGCTCCAGCCACCGTCGGACTTTCGCGCCAGCGTGCTGTAGGCAAAGCCGCGTGACAGGCCAAAGATGAAACTGCCCAGGGCCATTTGTTGTTTCATGTGGCGACTCCATCGGTCAGGGCTGCGTCACGTCGTGTGGCGAGGGGATTGTTCGGCATGATCTGGCCCAACTGCCCCATGGTGGTTTGCACCACCAGATTGGCCAGTGCCTGGGCGCTGGCCTGGTCCTGACCATTGATGTTAATGGTTGAGTTGAACGTGACCGGCTGGTTGGCGGCTGGGGTGGCAAGTGCCCCGGGGATCGTGGAAATCGCCGAAGTCGCGATAAGGTCTTTGCTGACCTGTGCAGGTGAGCCGAGTCGATCGACTTGTGTCCCTAGCTTGTCGCCCAGGGATTCACCGATCGCGCCCCCCGCCATGCTTCCGAGCCACCCGCCAATTGCCGTGCCCACACCGGGCAAAATCAACGTGCCAAGTGCTGCACCGACGGCGGCCCCAGCAGAAGACCCGGCCAACGAGGCACCGGACGACACGACGGTACGCGTATCGCCCTTCATGACGCCGGTGACCATTTCATATCCGGCACTGAGCAACCGCAGCGGCGGTGCCCGTTTGGCAAGCAGTCTGCCTGCCTTGGCGTAAGAACCGGACAGTGAAGCGGCCGGGGCAGGACTGACGGCTGATGACCCTGCAAATGCGGTCATGCTTGCCGGCCAGGACGTGCCGGACAGGCGGGGCAGACCGGGTCGTGCCGGCGACGCCGGCGGTGCACTGATCCGTAGTGGCCGAGGGGGCACTGTGCGGGGGCTTTTCCCGCCTCGACCGGTTTGTTCACGTCTGACTCGAGGCTTGGTGCTTGACCGGCGAGGCTTGGTGCTTGACCGGCGAGGCTTGAGTTTGTCGCCTGTCCCGCCGCCCAGCGGTTTGCAGCAGCAGTCATGGCCCGCGCCATTTCCGGCAGACGTTTTCCTGGCTTTCGGGTCTTCAATATCGGCAATCAAACCGCCAAGACCGAGCGGCAATTTTGAAGCGACGCCCTTGAGCAGTTTGTCGGTGAAATTGCCGAATGCCTTGGCCATCACCGCCACCACGATGGCTGACAGTCCAGCGCCCGCAAGGGCCAATGCCGTCGAGGTCTTGGGATGGGCTTCAGCCATATCGGCCACGCCATTGGTCATATTCGTCAGCGAGTCCAGCGTGCCGGTCGCATCCGGCGCCAATGCCGTGATCAAACGATTGAGACTGGCATCGAACGCGTTCCAGCTTCGCTGCGGGTCTTTGCCCGCAGGCTCGGCGCTGCGTTCAATCGCGCCGCTGTAAGCCGGCGTCAGTGGATCATCAGGCTTGAGCAATGAAAGCGGCGTCTGAGCCTCCCCGGGTTTGCCCATCCACTGGCGCACGCCCCCTTCACCCTTGAATGGCGATGCGAGGCTGCCCTGGGTCGCTTGCGACGGCACAAGCGTCGTCGTTCCTTCCAGTTTGGCCGGCGCGACCAGCGAAAATGCTTTTTGCAGGTCTTCGGGTTTCGCCAGCAGTTTGCGTACACCGTCGTCGCCACCGAAAAGTGTCTTGACCAGTTCCGTTTGCTGCTCTGCCGGTTGTTGCTTCAATGCCGCCAACGCTTTGACAAGGTTGTCCGGTACGTTTTCAGTCAACTTGCCGGGATCAAGGCCCAACGCCTTCCACGCCGACTGCTCGGCCGCCGAGCCTTGGGTGCCTTTGCCCAGGGCTGCGCTGATACTTTTCACCGCCGCGCCGGCACCGGCCTTGTCGAGATCAGCGTTGAGCAACGCGGCTGACAGCGCCGCCAACTGCTCGGGCAGGATCCCCACTGCAACGGCCGACTCGCCGGATTGCTGCACGACCGAGCCGATGTCGGCAGCCGTCGCATTCAGTCCGCTGTTGCCCAGATGCTGAGTCGCATCGGCCAGCAGCTGACCTTGAGTGCGATCCAGTTTCATCGACAATTGCCAGGCCGACAGCATTTCACCGGCCGACTTCAGGCTGATGCCGAACGCCGACGCATTGACCGCTGCATCCTGGGCAAAGTCCAGCAGCACCTGTTCCTTGTCGGCGCCCTTGAGACCCGCGCCAATCCCGGATCGGCCAGCCGCGACTTCGACCTGCACCAGATCCACGACCGTCGCCCCACTGCCGGCAACTCGTTTGTCGGTGGCCAGTTCAAGGTTGGCTTTCGACAGCGTGTCGAGGTCGCCACCCAGGCCTTGAACCTGCTTGATCTGGGCCATGGCGGTTTCCAGGGCCATGGCCGATTGCAGGTAGGCCGGAGGCGAGCGTTGTTCAATCTCAGCCTTGAGCTTTGACTTGCTCTCGCCGCCAGCCGCCGGTGCGGCAGTTACCATTGGCACCTTGAACGATGCCAGGGCCGTGTTCAGCCCCAGGACAACGGCGCCGAGTTTGATCTGTTCACGCACCAGACTGCGGATGTCCAGGCTGGCCGTGAGCAGCGCCTCTTTCAGTTCGGACAGTGGTTTGATCAGGCTGTCTGTGGCCGATCCGCCTGCCGATAAACCGGAACCCGCGCCGCCGGTTTGCGCGGCGTACATCAGCGAAAACGATGTGTCTGCCATGCCGCTCTACTCCTGTTTCACGCCAAGGCGAGTGATCGCTATGTCGTAGCGGCGCAACGCCTTTTCGGCGTCCCACTCCAGAATCTCCGCCTCACTTACCGGGTAAATGAGCGGGACGATATCGAGGATTACTTCGATGTCGCGTTCCGAAAGTAGGCCGCCGGCTGGTTTAAAAAATCGTCGATGCGCACCTGCAATTGGGTCCAGTCAGGGACGCTCAGCTGGGCCAGATCGGGGATCATCAGACCGGTGCAATGGGCAGTGATGAACTCGGCGCGTTCCTTGGCCGTTTTCAGTTTCTTCATCACTTTGGTGGCGCGCAGTGCGGGCATTTCCAGCGACAGCGAGGTCACGGTGCGGCCAGTCACGGCGAGCGGTTGCAGCAGCTGCACCTGGTCAGGATCGGCGGACTTTTCCGCGTCTTCGACCTGCTCCAGAAAGTACGACGCCGGACGGGTCGACATCTCGTGCACATACTGGGCGATGCTCACGTAGTCCGGGCGTTTCAGCTGGTCGAGTTCCTTGACCGACAGGCCGGTGGCGAGCAGCGCCAGTTCGAAGAACTGATCGTCCTCATCATCGCCGGCGCGTTCCAGCGCTTCTTTCTGCGCGGCGTAGAACAGCGGCTTGAGCTGGATCTGTTCGATCTGCGTGCCGTCGTCGCCGGTGATCGGCGACAGCAGGTCATGCTTGGGTGGCATCCACGACATGTATGAATTCCTTGGTGATTCTTTTTTAGGGGGTGTCGCTATTCCCTTGTAGGAGTGAGCCTGCTCGCGATAGCGATCTTTCAGACACATTGATGTTGCCTGTGCTGACCTCATCGCGAGCAGGCTCACTCCTACAGGGTTTGTGGTGTATCGAGGGTTACGGCATCAGCACCGCACGACGCGCATCACCAAGGATATCGACGCCGTTGAGCACGAATTTCTGGGTGCGCACGTCGATGTCGATCACCGGCACGCCGTTTTCCAGGCGGTTGTAGGTGCGGCAGGAGAAGTCCAGCGTCGTCAGGGCTTTGCCGCCCATCTTGATCGCGTCTTCACCCATGGTTTTGAGCTTGCCGCCGATGGTGTGGTAGGTGAACCAGGTGTTGCCGTCCTGATCCTGACCGGCTTCACGCACGTTCAGCAGGATGTCGTCGCCCAGCTTCACCCCCATCGCCAGCAATACTTCAGCACCGGTGCCTTGCAGCTTGATCTGAGCATTCAGCGGCTTGGCGCTCTTGGCCATTTCCTCAACGATGAAGCGCCCGCCCGTCATGTTTTCCATGTCGAAGTCGATCTTCGGCGGAGTGAACTCCTCAACGGTCGCCGACAACGGCAGGCCTTGCAGGGTGGCCGCGATGGCCTGTCTTACGCGGTTGGTAAACATTAGAGAACGTCCTCCAGGAACTGCTCGATGATTTCATCGCGGGCGTTGAGTTGATAAACCATGTGTTCGTTCGGCGCGTAGCGGCCGTAGTCGATGACCACGTACCAAGTGCCGTTCTTGTACTTCTCGACGCTGTTGAGTTCCGGGTGCAGGTAGACGCTGCCGCCAGGAATGGTTTCGTCGGCGACCAGGGTCTGCAGCCAGTCGTTGATGCGCTTGACCTCCTGATCCATGAATGACTTGGTCAGGTTCTTGGCCATGGCTTTCTGGCCGGCCTTGACCAGCTTGCGGCTGATCGCATCTTCGAGGCCGACGTAGCTGATGAACTTGCCGGTGATCGAGCGGTTACCCAGCAGCGAGAAACCGCCGAGCACGGTGCGGGCGTAGTAGCTGACGCCGTAGCGGTTGAGCAGATCGCCTTCGGTGGAAGTGTCGAGAATGTTGTATTCAACGACGCGGGACACGTCTTCGGCGTAGGTCACCTGGTTGCCCGGGCTCTCCCACTGCTTGACCTTGGCCAGTGCGGCAATCGCCAGGCTCGACGGCGCGAGGAACACATTTTTCTTTGCCGCTTTCGAGTACACGGCCGGCATGTTGTGCACCACCAGGCAACGGTCGAAACCGAGGTCGGCGCCACCCAGTTCCTGGCTGTAAGTCACTTGATCAGCGACCGACGCGTCCTTGCCATCCAGCACCACACGGGCCTTGATGCGCTTGCCGAACGAAGCGAACTCGCTGGCCACTGCTTTGGTGCCGGTGAAGCCCGGCGCGCCGATGATGGTCAGGTCTTCCGGGACGCTGCCCAGTGCGGCCAGACCGAGCTTGCGGCCGGTGGTTGGATCAACACCACCGATGACCGCGTTAACGGTGTCGGCCGGAGTCGCGCCCGCTTCGACGATCACCACATAGACCGGCACCTTGACCACTTTGAGGATCTGGTAAACCGCGTGGTACAGCGTGCCCTCTTCAGCGCCGGTCGGATCGAGCAGCGCGTGGGTGGTGAAGCTGTTGATGCGGAACGGTGCGTTGCGCGGAATCAGCGGATCGGCTTTCGGCGCGGTGCCGACCAGACCGATGACGTTGTCACCCAGGCCACCCATGGCCTCGGGGGATTCAGTGGCATTGACGGTAATGCCGTTGTGCTCGAAGTTCAAAACCTCAGCCATGTTCAGTCAGCCTTCTTGGCAGCGGCCTTTTTGGCCTGGGTGGAGGGTGTTTTCAGTTCCAGTCGACCGGCGCTGTACAGCGCACTGGCCTCGACGTCGAGCAGATCAAGGTCTTGACCGACGCTCGACCAGTGCCCACCGCCGGTGGGGAATGGGACGAGCACGGTGTAGGTTTGGCGAACAGACATTTGCGAGCTTCTCCAGACGCAAAACGCAAAAGCCCCATGTAGGGGCTTTGTGCAGACGAAAAAAAACCGCTTTCGCGGTATCGGGTTTACTTGATGAAAGAGGGCAACTCAGGCCAGACCAGTTCAGTGGGTTGCTCCACCGTTTCAGGAATGTCGCGAAGAGCCTTTCGGTAAGCCTTGAGCTGTGCCAGTTGCTCGGCGGTAGCCGGATAATCAGGCAATTGCGTAAAGTCAGTGGCGCGCAGCAATTGATCGCGACGACTGCGAATGGCAGCCCATTCGATTTCCGGCATGGGCCCTGCCAGAGGCAGATCAGTTGCCACACTTTCAATATGTTCGATCATGATTTTTCCTTAATTGAACAAAACGGTCTCGGCCAAGGACAATTTGGTTTTCAAATCACCCAAATTGAACAAACGGCCGTTACCCACTCGCATGGTGTCGATGCGAACCGTGGTGAAATAAATATTTGGAATCAGCACTCGCATAACAATATTGCCATTTGCATCCACATAAACAGCAGGCGTCATATTGCCAAAGGTCGAAACATTCAGCAGCGAGCGAGTAGGCTGATAGCAATAACCAACTATTGTTTCCTCAATGATTTTTGCCGTACCGTAACTGTAGCCCTTTACATTGAACCAGAACATTTCAGAGTTGATGTTGATATTCAATGGGATCTTGAAATGCATATAGACATTGAGACTGGTCGCCAGATCTGTCGGCACAAAACCACCCTCGCTACCCAAACCATGCGCGCCCCCCGTGCCCGTGACAAAACCTTGCAATATATTCCGGCGGATCGTACCCAGGGCCGTTGGGTCACCTTCAACATCTTTTAGACTTCGCCATTCATTGAACTGATTCAACGCCGTGGCCATGGTGGTATTAATGCTGCCAATTTTCCCGTTCACGACACTGGTCAAATTGTTTGCAGCCGTGACCAACGATGCAACAGTAGTTTCTAGACTCACGTTTAAGTTTCCTGTTTTATTAATAAGCCGACACGGCCATTATCGAGAGGTTCGCCTTATCAGCTGCAACCGCGATGACTTATCTTGTTTCAATCGCCATTACCCGTAACAGCAGTTGAACATGACGGGACATATTATCGATATCGGCACATGCCAACGCCGTAAACTCTTCACTCAACAATATATTGAGATTTTCCGTTCCTACCGACACGGTGACGCTGTCCGCCGGCAGCGGAGAGACATCCAGGGTGAACTTCTGCAATACGCGCGCGGCACTTGCCTTGTAGGTCAGCAACTTGCCGGCTACTGAGTAAACCGCCAGGAGCGTGCCACTGGCGAGATAGAAGCCGAATTCCCCGATTTCATATTCGTCCGGACCGCTGAACAGCGCTCCCATCCTGAGTTGTCCTGCACCCAGGTCTTCGTAATCGACAATCGCAACGCGCTGTCGCTCATCGCGAAGTGCGGTTTCGGAGCCGGTAGGATCGTAGCGAGCGGTGCCGGCACCGATATGCGTGATCTCGCCTTTCAAACCCTGGTTTTTTGCCTGCAACACTTCACCCAGTCCCGCAGAGGTGAAGCGAACCAGGCGCGTAACGTCATCCGTCATAACTGCGCCCTTCAATCATTGATTTTTGATGCGCTGGAGTTCCAGCGTTTATTGGCCGCGCCTCGACCCTTCACCCAGGCAGCGCCGAGTGGAGAGACAGCTCGCTGTCAGAGAGCGCCAGCGATGCACCCGCGCTGAGCCCCAACAGAGCAGGCAACTCGATTTGCGGCAGAGCCCCTGCCCGCTCGCAGTCATGAATACTCAGACCGGGGTCAACAGCCGCAGCAGCTCGCAAACCGGCGCGGGTGCTGTGAACGATGGTGATGGTTGCCTCATCACGCTCACTTTTGGCGGCATTGACACGCCGTATCAGGCGGTTGTGATCGCCGCTCGACCAACGCGTACCGATCAGCGCCTGCACGTCGAAGGAATAGGGCTGTCCTGCCGGGCTCTGCTGATACCAGGCCGCTATATTCGGCGTGAAACCCAACGACTCAACGGCATGACTCAGTGCCTGGCGAGTACCCGCCTGGCGTTGTATTTGCCAGGCGAGCGATACCGTGAGACGTTTTTCGGTCTCGCTGGCATCGGCATCCCACTCACTGACACCGCGATCTGCCGCCAGATACGGCAGAAAATCCACCGGTGTTTGGCTCGGATTCATCAGTTCAGGGAACGGCGGCGCGATGCGATCCAGCAGTGTGCCGAAGCCCAGATCCAGCCCGCGCTCGAGTGCCGAGCTGTTGGCCGGCAACAAGGTCGGGCGTTGTGTTGACTCACTCATAACGTCAGCACCTCGACCTCGACCGCCGTGCAGTACGGTGCCTCAAACGCAGTCGTCACGATCGGCGCCAGCGGTTCGAGAATCTGCAGTTGCACGGCACCGGCGCTGTGCAGCGTGTAGTCGATCCAGCTCGGATCGACCCGCCCTTCCAGGCGATGGCAACTGTCGGCGTAGGCCTGCAATTGTTGCTGCGCGGCGACTTTGGTCAGGCCCGAATCGGGGCCGGAATTGATCTTCGCCACCACGCGGATTTTGTAGCGCTGAATGTCGGCAGCCTTGACCGTGACCAGGTCGGTTTCCGGTCGCACATCGGGCCGGGCGAAGTGCTGGCGTACACCGTCAAGCAACGCTGCAGACGGGGTACCATCGCCGTCTCGCGACAACACCGTGACCTGCACCTCACCCGGCGCCGTGCGGCGGCCGTTGCCGTCCTTGACCTGTGCAGCGAGGCCGTCCGGATTGAAGGTGTAGGTGACATTCACCACACCGGCGTCGGTGGATTCGACCTTCACTGTCGGCCGCTCGCCGAGGGTGAATACCTCGCGGCGATACTGCATTCGTGAACCCGCTGCCGGGGCATGTGGCGCCAGGTAATAGCGCAGCCGGGCGTCGTCGTCGCTTTCGTAAATCGCGGGTACCGGCGGGAATGCCGCCGGGTCGCCCGGATCGAGCAACTGCCGCTCCAGGCCCATGTCCGCCAGCCGTGCATCGAGGTTGCTGCCGGTCGCCCACCACGCCAGCATCTGCTTGATGCGGGCGTTGTATTTGCGTTCGTGGGTTTGCAGGCGCACGCAGAAAGCCTCGAGCGCCAGGGTCAGCAATTCGCTTTCGTTATCGAGGCTGGTCTTGAGTTTCGCTGCGCTGTCCGGCGCTCGGGCGCCGACATACTCGACAACGAAGGTCTTGAACTCGGCGAGCAAGTCTTCAAAGGCGTCGACAGTGATCAGCGCCGGTTCGGCCAATTGGTTCTGGCCGGGGATCAACATGCTCATGTCACTACCTCGAAGGTCTGTTGACGGTTTTTCCAGGTGCCGGCGAAACGCAGCAGCAGACCGGCGCCGTGACGGCTGGCGACGATCACGCTCGGCTGAAAATCGCTGATCCCGTTCTGCGCGTTGTAGAACGCCTGAGCCGCGTGGCTCTGGGCCAGGAGCAGAACGTCGTCACCGAGGTTCTGCCCCAGCAGCGTGGGGATCAGCGAGCCATAAAGGGGCCTTTTTTGCCGGGTGCCCAGCGGCGTGGTCAGGGCTCGTGTCGCGCGCTGCACGAACTGCAGCCAGTCGTCGACCGTGGCCCCGGAGTCTCTATCGATTCCGATCATGGGAAGCTCTTGATTCAGGGGCTGATGACGCGGCCCTGGTGATCCACCAACGGGCCGGCGAAGTGCACGCCCGAGGCGTCGATGCTCAGGCCGACGCCCCCCAGTTGCAGGCTGATCAGCTGTGGCGTCATCGTCAGTTGCGCAGGGCCGATGCTCAGTTCAAGCGATTCGCGAGAACCGGTGAAAGCCGCCGGGCCGTTCTGCCAGTGCAGTGTGTGTGTGGCGTCGTCGTAGCCGCTTTCACTGCCGTCGACATGCACCCGGCGCGTCAGCGTCGGTACCGTTGCCGTCGGTGGAAAGCGGTCACTGTTCAAACCGAACAACGCCACGCTTTGCGCGCCACTTTCGCCGCTGCCGTAGTTGAGCAGCAGGCATTGCTCGCCCACGCTCGGAATCCGCGATTCGCTCTGCGCTCCGGCGCTGGGGTTGAAGAATTTGATGGCGGGCGTCAGCAGTCCACCGTGGCTGACCTGGCAGGTGTTGCTCGCGGCATCGACTGTCTGACAGACGCCGATGCGACAGAAACTCTCGGCGCGGCGGTGCAGGTCGTCGATTTCCGCTTCCATCTCGGCCAGCCGCTCGATGATCGGCCCCAGTTGCATGCGCAGTAATGCGTCGAACATCGGTCAGGCCTCCAGCGCGGTGTATTGGTCGGGGTCGTCGATGTCGCTGACTTCCCAGGTACGGGCGAATTTCGGCGTGCCGAGCGGATCATCGAGCAGGGTCGGGCCGAGATAGAGGGTCTGGGTGAAGGTCAGCGTCCATGCCTTGTATGGCTGGTCGGCGCGGACCAGCACTGACGGCAAACCGTCAATGTTCATCGGCAAATCGCATTGATCGCCGGGCAGCCCCCAGCGGTTGTCAGTGATCAGGTTTTTCAGCACGGCGATCAGATCGCAGGCGGCAAAGGCACTGGCGGACACTGCCGGAATGACTTGCAGCGATACGGTCATGACGTGGGCGATACGTCCGTCGGCGCCACGCACTCCGGGCGCATTACGGTCGAAGTCGATCAATGCCCAGGCCTGAGCGCCGGGGGTGGTGAAGTCGTCGTGATTGCCGACCTGCAGATTCAGGCCGGCGCTGTTGCGCAAGGTTGTCGCCATCGCCATGAACAGCTGCGAAGGCTGCTGGATCGGTGCGGGCATGCATGACCTCCTTTTCAATTGTCCACGCGCAGCCCCGCCGCATCGTTTGCAGCGAGGCAGGAAAGTGTTGAGTTACTGTGGATCGCGCGGCGGGGGAACTTCGCAGACGCCGATGCGCTTGGCGGCCCAGCGTTCGTAGAGACCGATGGCGACGTCGGCACCGGCCATGGCGGTCAGGCAACCGAAGGCACCAGCGGCCCAGATGGATAATCCGGCGGCATACAGCAGCATGATCGCCGAGACGCCGCAGATCATGCAGGCACCGGAGCGCAGGGCCAGACGCCGCAGCAATGACCAGCCACGAGCGCCCTCCTTGTCGGCGCGCCACATTTCGCCGGACACCCCGCCCACCACGGCAAGGAGGATGACCAGCCAGATCGGCATGTCCGCCAACGCTTGTTGCTCGTTTGTCATGTCACGCCTCCGTAGGTGATTGATGAGTGTTGTGTGTTGGGTTCAAACGATTTCTCTTGAGGCAGGCATTCCAAAAAGCCCGGCGCTGAGGCCGGGCTTTTCAGTAATGCACTCCTGATGCAGCGGATGACGGTTGCGACTGGATCAGAACGGCGCCACTGGCCAGTTGACTGTGTACGGATAGCCGGACTGTTTCGACATATCGCCCAGCTCAACGCAGTACTGCTTGTAAGCCAACAACAAGGCCTGGTCGTCAGGTGTGGCAACGCCAAGGTCGGCTTTGTATTGCAGTGGATGCACCAACAGCCACTTGCTGGCAGCCGTCAGCAACTCCAGAGCGTCTTGGGCCACGTCTTTTTCGCGTTCTTGATAGGTTGGTTCACTGAAAACCCAGTCAACATAATTGATGGTTTCCGCCTTCCATCCGACCTGAACAGCCGGGTTTGCTGTGATATCAACCCAACCACCACCTGACAGGTACTCGGGTGTTTCCTCAGCTTCCACAATCTGCATGATTTTTTTGAACGGTTTCGCATAGTCGTATCGAACGTAAGCATAACGATTCATCTACTTCTCCTTGTTGAGGCGAGCGTCAGCCCTTGGGGTTTGCGTACCTGGATGTCCGCGCAATCGTTGTGAATGAAGCAAATATCAGGCAGGCATTCCAAAAAGCCCGGTGTTTGTACGCCGGGCTTTTCAGTAATGCGCTCCTTCGCCTTCCTTTAAGTCCTTTACTCAAAAAAGGAAGCTGACTGTTCGGCGCTACTGGCGCGGTACGAGTCCATTCAAATTGTTTTTCCGACCGCGGTCCCTGCCCGCCGGATAACTGCTCTTGGTGCTTTACGCTGCACACCCGGGTCAGTTGCCAACCCTCTGAACCGTTGAGGCCGGTTCATCGCTGCCTGTTCTTGTGGAACTAAAGAGCTGTTGTTGCCAGCCGCTTTGTCGAGCGGCTTGGTGGCAAGAATATGCATGGATGCATATACAGTCAATGCATAAATGCATTTATTTATGCACAGGAAATGCACGAACGCATGCAGGCCGCATAAATCAAGGGCTCGAGGGTTTTATTCAGGCGAAAAAAAACCCGCCATGAGGCGGGTTTCTGTGACGGGTGAAAATCTATCGGGCGTACATGCCCCACCAGAAGACGTGACCGAGGATGACGATCTGCTCGTCCTGCATGTCCTGAAAGCTGTAGTCTTCGTCCGGATGCTCATCGCGGTTGAAACTGCGCAGACGGATGCCGGTCGGCAGGCGGTAGAGCTGCTTCACGCGCAACTGACCATTGTGATTGATCGCGTAAAGGTCACCATCGACGATATCGCCGATGCCGCACTTGCCGGCGTTGACTCCGACCGTGGCGCCGTCCCGCAACACCGGCAGCATGCTGTTACCGCGCACTGTCACGCATTTGGCCTGGTCGAACTGCACACCGTTATGGCGCAGGCTGCGCTTGCCGAAGCGCAGGCTAGAGCGTTCGCTCTCTTCGATGACGAATCTTCCTGATCCAGCAGCCAATTCAACCTCACGAAGGAAGGGCACCGACACCTCGTCGTCATCGACAGGAGTATCGTCGTCCCACAGGCTTATGTCCTTGAGTTCCGCATGCACGTCATCGCGCGCGCCGCCAGTCGCCGGGGCGACATCGGCGCGACCACGCAATTGATCAGTGCTCACATTGAAGTATTCGGCAATCTTCGAAATGTGTTTATCCGAAGGATCGACGATCTTCCCGCTGAGAATCCGCGAGAGCGTTGATTGAGGCACGCCGGTGCGACGGTGGAGCTCCGTGGGGGAGATCCCGTGCTGGTCGAGCAGTGCTCTTAAGACGGAGGATACGTTGCGTTTTTGCATAACGCGCATAGTGCTTGAAGTTTTTTCCGAAGACAAATGCTGATTTGCATAAATCATGCATAAATCACAATTAAACGCAGAAAGTGTCAGCCGGCCGTCATGCCTGCGTCGAGCCGACCGCCCATGGTAACCTTGCGCCCATCGCGGAAAAGCCCGGCGGTTGCCCTCGCTTTTGCCCTACATCATTTAACGAGTTACCTGACAATCCGATGAATAAAGCCGTCTCCGACCTGTCCTCCCACACCCCGATGATGCAGCAATACTGGCGCCTGAAGAATCAGCACCCGGATCAGCTGATGTTCTATCGCATGGGCGACTTCTACGAGATCTTCTATGAAGACGCGAAGAAGGCTGCCAAGTTGCTCGACATCACCCTGACCGCGCGCGGCCAGTCGGCGGGGCAAGCGATTCCGATGTGCGGGATTCCTTACCACGCGGCGGAAGGTTACCTGGCGAAACTGGTCAAGCTCGGCGAGTCAGTGGTGATCTGCGAGCAGGTCGGCGATCCGGCTACCAGCAAGGGGCCGGTGGAACGTCAGGTGGTGCGCATCATCACTCCGGGTACGGTCAGCGACGAAGCGCTGCTCGATGAACGCCGCGACAACCTGATTGCCGCCGTGCTGGGCGACGAGCGTCTGTTCGGTCTGGCGGTGCTGGACATCACCAGCGGCAACTTCACTGTGCTGGAGATCAAGGGCTGGGAGAACCTGCTGGCGGAACTGGAGCGGGTCAACCCGGTGGAACTGCTGATCCCGGACGATTGGCCGAAAGACCTGCCGGCGGAAAAACGCCGTGGTGTGCGTCGTCGCGCGCCGTGGGATTTCGAGCGTGACTCGGCGCTGAAGAGCCTTTGCCAGCAGTTCTCCACGCAAGACCTGAAAGGCTTCGGCTGTGAAACCCTGACCTTGGCCATCGGTGCCGCCGGTTGCCTGCTGGCCTATGCCAAGGAAACCCAGCGCACCGCCCTGCCCCATCTGCGCAGCCTGCGTCATGAGCGCCTGGACGACACCGTGGTGCTCGACGGTGCGAGCCGTCGCAACCTGGAACTCGATACCAACCTGGCCGGCGGTCGCGACAACACCCTGCAATCGGTGGTCGATCGTTGCCAGACCGCGATGGGCAGCCGCTTGCTGACCCGTTGGCTGAACCGTCCGCTGCGCGATCTGACCGTATTGTTGGCACGGCAGACGTCGATCACTTGCCTGCTCGACGGCTACCGTTTTGAAAAGCTGCAGCCACAGCTCAAGGAAATCGGCGACATCGAGCGGATTCTGGCGCGGATCGGTTTGCGCAATGCGCGCCCCCGTGACCTCGCCCGCCTGCGCGATGCTCTCGGTGCCCTGCCGCAACTGCAAGTGGCGATGACCGATCTCGAAGCACCGCACCTGCAACGCCTGGCAACCACCACCAGCACCTACCCTGAACTGGCGGCGCTGCTGGAAAAAGCCATCATCGACAACCCGCCAGCGGTGATCCGCGACGGCGGCGTGTTGAAAACCGGTTACGACAGCGAACTCGACGAGCTGCAATCGCTGAGCGAAAACGCCGGCCAGTTCCTGATTGATCTGGAAGCCCGGGAAAAGGCCCGCACCGGCCTGGCCAACCTGAAAGTCGGCTACAACCGCATTCACGGCTACTTCATCGAACTGCCGAGCAAACAGGCGGAATCCGCCCCGGCCGATTACATCCGCCGTCAGACCCTCAAGGGTGCCGAACGCTTCATCACCCCAGAGCTGAAAGAATTCGAAGACAAGGCACTGTCGGCCAAGAGCCGCGCTCTGGCTCGTGAAAAAATGCTTTACGAGGCATTGCTGGAAGACCTGATCAGCCAACTGCCACCGCTGCAGGACACGGCCGGCGCGCTGGCCGAACTGGACGTGCTGAGCAACCTCGCCGAACGTGCGTTGAATCTCGACCTGAACTGCCCGCGTTTCGTCAGTGAGCCGTGCATGCGCATCACCCAGGGTCGTCACCCGGTGGTCGAACAAGTGCTGACCACGCCGTTCGTGGCCAACGACCTGAGCCTGGATGACAACACCCGGATGCTGGTGATCACCGGCCCGAACATGGGCGGTAAATCCACCTACATGCGCCAGACCGCATTGATCGTGCTGTTGGCGCACATTGGCAGCTTCGTGCCGGCGGCCAGTTGCGAACTGTCGCTGGTGGACCGGATCTTCACCCGGATCGGCTCCAGCGATGACCTGGCCGGCGGCCGTTCGACCTTCATGGTGGAGATGAGCGAAACCGCCAACATCCTGCACAATGCCACTGAACGCAGCCTGGTGCTGATGGACGAAGTCGGTCGCGGCACCAGTACCTTCGACGGTCTGTCCCTGGCATGGGCCGCCGCCGAGCGTCTGGCGCATCTGCGTGCCTATACTCTATTTGCCACGCACTATTTCGAACTGACCGTGTTGCCGGAAGCCGAGCCTTTGGTGGCTAACGTGCATTTGAACGCCACCGAGCACAACGAGCGCATCGTATTCCTGCACCACGTGTTGCCAGGGCCTGCCAGCCAGAGCTACGGCCTGGCGGTGGCGCAATTGGCCGGCGTGCCGAGTGAAGTGATCGTGCGTGCCCGTGAGCATCTGAGCCGACTGGAAGACACCGCATTGCCGCACGAAGCGCCTAAGCCTGCCGTCAAAGGCAAACCGGCCGCCCCGCAGCAGAGCGACATGTTTGCCAGCCTGCCGCATCCGGTGCTGGATGAGTTGGCGAAAGTGGATCTCGATGACCTGACCCCGCGTGGAGCGCTCGAATTGTTATATGCACTTAAGAACCGGATCTAAGCAGCAAAGAACCGGATATAACGCAAACGGCTTCAAGCTGTTAGAATCTCGCGCGGTTTGGGATGCTGCTGGCTAATAGCCTGGCTGGCAGACATCGCTCCCGAACCTGGCGACCCCAACCGTGAAGGGGCTACGCTGCCGCCGCCTGAGGAGAAAATTAGAAATGACCATCGTCGTCACCGACAACTGCATCAAGTGCAAGTACACCGACTGCGTAGAAGTCTGTCCGGTGGACTGCTTTTACGAAGGCCCGAACTTCCTGGTGATTCACCCGGATGAGTGCATCGACTGCGCCCTGTGCGAACCGGAATGCCCGGCCGTCGCGATTTTCTCCGAGGACGAAGTTCCGGAAGAGATGCAGGAGTTCATTCAACTGAACGTTGAGTTGGCTGAAATCTGGCCAAACATCACCGAGAAGAAAGAATCGCTGCCGGATGCCGAAGAGTGGGATGGCGTCAAAGGCAAGATCAAAGACCTCGAACGCTGATCTTTCGCGCGTTACCAAAAGGCCCCTTGCGGGCCTTTTTGCTTTTTCGGGTTTGACTTTCCTACAGGCAAAAAAAGGGGCGGTTTGACCCGCCCACATTTTTTCCCTATTCCCTGTATTCCTTTTCATCGTCCTGATGAATCGCATCCTGCGACGTCCTTTCCCCTCATCCTTGAAGGGCGTGTCTGTCCGTCGACACAGTGCTGATACTAGAGAGTTCCCCGCCGAGAGCAATCGGCCCCACGGGCTGAAAGTCGCTGTAATAAGCACTTCACATTACAAAATAAGCTTATTAATCAATGATTTAAATACGGCAGTCGTGAGCAATCGACGTCTGCCGTCCTGCAAAAATAGGGAACGCTTACGAAAGAGTAAGCCAAGGCTTACACCGCGAGACTACAAACGATGGAAACGCTAACCGTATGTCCGGCTATGAACGTTGTGGCGAGGGAGCTTGCTCCCGCTTGAGCGCGCAGCGCTCATGAATCTTTGGGGTTGCTCCGCAACCCGGCGGGAGCAAGCTCCCTCGCCACAGACAGTCTTCAGCCGATATCAGAGCAATAAAAAAGCCCCGAACCAGTCGGGGCTTTTTATGGGCGGGCGTCAAAGGCGCTTACTGAAACAGCGACTCGCTCGACAGGCCATTCTTCTCGAGGATTTCGCGAAGGCGCTTGAGGCCCTCCACCTGGATCTGCCGCACCCGTTCCCGGGTCAGGCCGATCTCCAGGCCTACATCTTCCAGCGTGCTGCTCTCATGGCCGCGCAGGCCGAAGCGGCGTACGACCACCTCGCGCTGCTTGTCGGTCAGTTCCGAGAGCCATTGATCGATGCTCTGCGACAGATCGTCGTCCTGCAGCAGTTCGCATGGATCGGTCGGACGGTCATCCGTCAAAGTGTCCAGCAGGGTTTTATCCGAATCCGGACCCAGCGAGACGTCGACCGAAGATACTCGCTCGTTCAGGCCGAGCATACGCTTGACCTCGCCCACCGGTTTTTCCAGCAGGTTGGCGATTTCTTCGGGTGAAGGTTCGTGATCGAGCTTTTGCGTCAGCTCCCGTGCCGCCCGCAGGTACACGTTGAGCTCCTTGACCACATGGATCGGCAGCCGGATGGTCCGGGTCTGATTCATGATCGCGCGCTCGATGGTCTGACGAATCCACCAGGTCGCGTAGGTCGAGAAGCGGAAGCCGCGCTCGGGATCGAACTTTTCCACCGCGCGGATCAATCCGAGGTTGCCCTCTTCGATCAGATCCAGCAGCGACAGCCCCCGATTGACGTAACGCCGGGCGATCTTCACGACCAGCCGCAGGTTACTTTCAATCATGCGCTTGCGCCCGGCAGGGTCGCCACTTTGCGACAGACGCGCAAAATGAACTTCTTCCTCCGGGGAGAGCAATGGGGAAAAGCCGATTTCGTTGAGATACAACTGCGTGGCATCGAGTGCCCGAGTGTAGTCGATGTACTTGTGTTGTTTAAGTGAAGCGGATTGTCTGGATTTGGAACGAACGGAAGGTGGAGCAGCCCCTTCATCATTCGACATCGAAGATTCCGAATCGATGCCGGCCTCCATAAGGAGAACCTCATCGTCGATGTCAAACTCCGGCACTTCTTTACTGAGAGCCATTGTTATAGTCCTTTGGTGAGTTCGACCCCAAGCTCAAGCGACGCCTTTATCCT
Source organism: Pseudomonas sp. NPDC088414 (assembly GCF_044753325.1). Taxonomy (NCBI): domain Bacteria; kingdom Pseudomonadati; phylum Pseudomonadota; class Gammaproteobacteria; order Pseudomonadales; family Pseudomonadaceae; genus Pseudomonas; species Pseudomonas sp. NPDC088414. The sequence continues at coordinate 39,806 of NZ_JBIVMY010000041.1, forward strand.
TGGCAGCGCTGGAGCCTGTCCCCTCTACGCGACGGAACAGGCTGGCCTCAAATCAACGTTTGGGCAGGAACTGCAGCGGATCTACAGGTTTACCTTGGCGGCGAATCTCAAAATGCAGTTTCACCCGGTCTGTACCCGTGGACCCCATTTCGGCAATTGTCTGTCCGACCTTGACCTGCTGCCCCTCCCGTACCAACAGCCTGCGGTTATGTCCGTAGGCACTGACGTAGGTTTCGCTGTGTTTGATGATGACTAATTCGCCGTAGCCCCTTAAGCCACTCCCGGCGTAAACCACCGTCCCATCAGACGCAGCTAAAACAGGCTGTCCCAAATCTCCGGCGATATCAATTCCTTTATTCAAACTACCGTTTGAAGAGAATTTTCCAATCAGAATGCCATTAGATGGCCATCCCCAGCCGGTCGGGGCCGGGCCCGGTGGAGGCATCGGAGCCGGAGCCGATTTGTTCGCGACGGACGGTGCAGCCCCCGCAGCAGCGGCTCCGGAGCCGGTCACGGTGGTGGTCGTCGTGCCATTCGCCTGGCGCCGGATTACCGTGGTTTTGCTCGACGATGATGGCGCGGAACTGCCGTTGCTCACCACCGCTGTCGGTGTTGAACCGGTGCGGCCGTCAAAGCGAATTGTCTGACCCGGGTGGATCGTATACGGCGTAGGAATATTGTTCCGGGCAGCGAGGGCTTTGTAGTCCCAGCCATAGCGAAAAGCGATGGAAAACAGCGTATCGCCCGGACGGACTACATACTGCCCGGTCGTGACGGCAGGACGCTGGGCCGCCGCGCTGTTGCGATCGACCACCCGCACGTTGCTCGATTTGGTGCTGGAGCAACCGACCAGCAAGGTGCTCAATACAAGGCCAGTCACCAGGCGCTGAAAGCTCGTGTTACCCATACGCTGCGCAATGACTGTGAGACTCACCCGCCGCTCCCTTTGTGGTGGCTGAAATATGTGGAATGCCGAATCGCGGCAAGTAGTGTCGCAAGTATAACGGGCCGAACCGGCTTTACCGTTAAAGATGCGAAAACGCTTCACGCACACGTTTGCCCTTGGACAATTCGTAGCGTTTAAACCATCACTGCCGGTGTAAGACACAGGCCAGCGCAAGGAATTCAGCGCCCGCAAACAAATGCTCAGGCCAGCGGGCCATTGAGCAATGGCACGAAGCGCACAGCTCCCAATACGTGACGGGAAAAGCCGTGTTCTTCACGCACGATCAACATCAGTTGCTGCACTTCCCCCGAGCCGACCGGAATCACCATCCGCCCACCCGGTGCCAGTTGATCGAGCAAGGCCTGCGGCACGTCGGTCGCGACTGCGGTGACGATGATACCGTTGTAAGGCGCCAGCACCGGCCAGCCTTCCCAGCCATCACCCCAGCGGAACACCACGTTGCGCAGGTTGAGTTCGACCAGGCGTTCCTTGGCCCGATCCTGCAGGACCTTGATGCGTTCGACCGAAAATACCCGCTCGACCAGTTGCGACAGCACGGCCGTCTGATAACCCGAACCGGTACCGATCTCCAGCACCTTGTCCAGCGGCCCCGCTTCCAGCAGCAGCTCGCTCATGCGCGCCACCATATAAGGCTGGGAGATGGTCTGGTTGTGGCCGATCGGCAGTGCGGTGTCTTCGTAGGCGCGGTGCGCCAGTGCCTCATCGACAAACAGATGACGCGGCGTACGGCGGATCACTTCCAGCACCTTGGCGTTGGACAGGCCTTCTTCATATAAACGCTGGATCAGACGTTCACGGGTGCGCTGCGACGTCATGCCGATGCCGCTGCGCAGTCGGTCTTCGTGTTCACGAGCCATCAGCGCAGTTCCTCCAGCCAGCCGTCGAGACTTCTGAAGGCATCATTGAAAGTGCGATCGAGCTGCAACGGCGTGATCGACACATACCCCTGCATCACCGCATGAAAGTCAGTGCCCGGGCCGCCATCTTCGGCGTCGCCGGCAGCGGCAATCCAGTAGCCGGCCTTGCCACGCGGGTCGACTACTTTCATCGGCGCCGCGGCCCGGGCGCGATGGCCCAGACGGGTCAGTTGAATGCCACGAATATGATCGATCGGCAGATTGGGAATGTTCACGTTCAGCACCGTGCGCGGCGGCAGGTCCAGCCCGGCGTGGGCTTCGACCAGTTTGCGCGCGAAATGTGCGGCTGTCGCCAGGTTGTCCACCTGTCGTGAGCACAGCGAGAACGCAAACGAAGGGCGCTCGAGAAAGCGCCCTTCGAGGGCAGCCGCCACGGTGCCGGAATACAGCACGTCATCGCCCAGATTGGCACCGAGGTTGATCCCGGAAACCACCATGTCCGGCTCGCGCTCCAGCAGGCCGTTGAGGCCCAGGTGCACACAGTCGGTCGGCGTACCGTTGAGGCTGATGAAACCGTTGGCCAGGTATTGCGGGTGCAACGGACGGTCGAGCGTCAGCGAACTGCTGGCGCCGCTTTTGTCCTGCTCCGGGGCGATAACCACGCACTCGGTGTAATCCGCCAGCGCAGCATAAAGCGCGGCGAGACCGGGTGCGGTTACCCCATCGTCGTTAGAAATCAGAATACGCATGGGCTGTCCGTCTGCCCCACCGGCACCAGATCAACGAGTTCGCGCACCAATACGGTGGCGAAGCATCCGGCCGGGAGGACGAATTCCAGTTGCAGAATGTCAGGCTGGGGATAATGCCACGACAACCCGCCAATGGGCAGCCGCAGGATGCGACGTTCGTGGCTCATTCCGGCATTGATCAACCAATCGCGCAGATCCGCCTCACGCTCGGCAATCCCCTGCTCCAGATCATGGACAGCGCCGGCGGCCGGTGAGTCACCTTCGCCCCACTGCGGACCGGTCGGGTGCAGGTCGAGAATCGCCAGGCGCGGATCGCTGCATTCGGCAACCCCGGCCGGGAAGAAACTGCGGCTGTCGGTAAACGCCAACAGGTCGCCGACCTGTGCCTGCTGCCAAGTGCCATCGGCCACCCGGGCGGCCAGTACCTGATTGAACAGAAAACTGCGCGCCGTCGACAGCAGCCGCGAACGCACATTGCGCTGCTCGGGCAATGCCTTGCGCGCCGCCCAGGTACGCGCATCAACGACGTTGCCGCCGTCATGGCCGAAGCGCTGGGCGCCGAAATAATTGGGAATGCCTTGCCTGGCGATCAGTTGCAGACGCTGCTCGATCGCATCCTTGTCGCCGGCAAACTGGGTCAGGCGTAAGGTGAAGCCGTTCGCCGAATGCGCGCCGCGTTGCAGCTTGCGCTTGTGCCGCGTGGTTTTAAGGATCTTCAGCGTGTCGTTTTCCGCCGCCGACAGATCCGGATCAGCCTTGCCCGGCAGTTGCACGCTGAACCACTGACGGGTCAACGCCTGACGATCCTTGAGCCCGGCATAACTGACGGTGCGCAACGGCACGCCGGCGGCCTTGGCAATTCGGCGCGCTGCTTCTTCGGTGTTCAGGCCACGTTTTTCGACCCAGATCCACAGGTGCTCACCATCGCCGCTGAACGGGATGTCGAGCACTTCATCGACCTGAAAATCTTCGGCGATGGCTTTCAGAACCGCAGTGCCGAGTGGTTCGCCATAGGCCCGCGGGCCAAGCAATTGCAGTTCGTTCATGCGCGCAGCAACAAGGCAACGGAATGCACGGCGATGCCTTCTTCGCGACCGACAAAGCCGAGCTTTTCGGTGGTAGTAGCTTTCACGTTCACTTGATCCAGTTCAACTTGCAGATCGGCGGCGATCAACGCGCGCATCGCTTCGATATGCGGGGCCATTTTCGGTGCCTGAGCGACGATGGTGTTGTCGACGTTGCCGACTTTCCAACCCTTGGCGTGGATCAGCGCGACCACATGCCGCAGCAGGACACGGCTGTCGGCGCCCTTGAATTGCGGGTCGGTGTCCGGAAAGTGCTTGCCGATATCGCCCAGCGCGGCCGCGCCGAGCAAGGCATCGCTCAAGGCATGCAGCAGGACGTCACCGTCGGAATGAGCGAGCAGCCCGAAGCCGTGTGCAATACGCACGCCGCCCAGAGTAATGAAATCGCCTTCAGCGAAACGGTGAACATCGTAGCCGTGGCCAATACGCATAAAAAAACGCCCCGATTTTTGTCAGGGCGTGATTCTACCTGCATTAACCGCGCAGGGCGCGTGCGTGATGCTGCAAGTGGTCGTCAATGAAGCTTGAGATGAAGAAATAGCTGTGGTCGTAGCCCGGTTGCAGGCGCAGCGTCAGCGGATGACCCGCTTGTTTTGCCGCTTGTTGCAGAGCTTCGGGCTTGAGCTGGTTTTCGAGGAAATCGTCGCGATCCCCCTGATCGACCAGCAACGGCAGTTTCTCGTCGGCTTCCGCGATCAGCGCGCAGGCATCCCATTCTTTCCACTTGGAGCGATCTTCGCCCAGGTATCGGGAGAACGCTTTCTGCCCCCACGGGCAATCCATTGGATTGTTGATCGGCGAAAACGCTGACACCGACCGGTAACGCCCCGGATTGCGCAGCGCACAGATCAGCGCACCGTGACCGCCCATGGAATGGCCGCTGATACTGCGTTTGTCCGACGCCGGGAAATACGCTTCAACCAGTGCAGGCAATTCCTGCACGACATAGTCATGCATCCGATAGTGGCGCGACCAAGGTTCCTGAGTGGCATTGAGGTAGAACCCGGCACCGAGACCGAAATCCCAGGCGCCATCCGGATCACCCGGCACATCCGGGCCACGCGGGCTGGTGTCCGGTGCAACGATGATCAGACCGAGCTCGGCCGCCATGCGCATCGCCCCGGCCTTCTGCATGAAGTTCTCGTCGGTGCAGGTCAGGCCGGACAGCCAGTACAACACCGGCAGCTTGCCGCCCTGCTCCGCTTGCGGCGGCAGGTACACGGCGAACACCATGTCGCAGCCGAGCACATCGGAATGGTGGCGATAACGCTTGTGCCAGCCGCCGAAACTTTTCTGACAGGAGATGTTTTCCAGACTCATGTAAAGACTCCTACGCGGCCCAGGCGACACCCCTTCAAGGTCTGTCGCCGTGGCGTCGCGATTGATCAGAAATGAATGACGGTACGGATGCTCTTGCCTTCGTGCATCAGGTCGAATGCCTTGTTGATATCTTCCAGACCCATGGTGTGAGTGATGAACGTATCCAGCGGAATCTCGCCGCTCTGCGCCATGTCGACGTAGCTTGGCAGCTCGGTACGGCCACGCACGCCGCCGAATGCCGAACCACGCCAGACGCGACCGGTCACCAACTGGAACGGACGGGTGGAGATTTCCTGACCGGCACCGGCGACACCGATGATCACCGATTCGCCCCAGCCCTTGTGGCAGCATTCCAGCGCCGCGCGCATCAATTGCACATTGCCGATGCATTCGAAGGAGAATTCGACGCCGCCGTCAGTCATGTCGACGATCACTTCCTGGATCGGACGATCGAAGTCTTTCGGGTTGACGCAATCGGTGGCGCCCAACTGCTTGGCGATCTCGAACTTGGCCGGGTTGATGTCGATGGCGATGATGCGTGCGGCCTTGGCCTTCACCGCACCAATGACGGCCGACAGACCGATGCCACCCAGACCGAAGATCGCCACGGTGTCACCCGGCTTGACCTTGGCGGTGTTGATCACCGCACCGATACCGGTGGTCACGCCGCAACCGAGCAGGCAGACCTTTTCCAGCGGCGCATCCTTGGCGATTTTCGCCACGGAGATTTCCGGCAGTACGGTGTACTCGGAGAAGGTCGACGTCCCCATGTAGTGGAAAATCGTCTCGCCTTTGTAGGAAAACCGCGAAGTGCCGTCCGGCATCAGGCCTTTGCCCTGAGTCGCACGAATCGCCTGGCACAGGTTGGTCTTGCCCGATTTGCAGAATTTGCACTGGCCGCATTCCGGGGTGTACAGCGGAATCACGTGGTCGCCAACGGCAACCGAGGTCACGCCTTCGCCGATGGCTTCGACAATCGCGCCACCTTCATGGCCAAGGATCGACGGGAAGATGCCTTCCGGATCCGCGCCGGACAGGGTGTAGGCGTCAGTGTGGCAAACCCCGGAAGCCACCACGCGCAGCAACACTTCACCGGCCTTGGGCATGGCCACATCGACTTCTACGATTTCCAGCGGCTTCTTGGCCTCGAAGGCAACGGCGGCGCGCGACTTGATCATGCTGACTCTCCAGTGAATCCATTGAATAAAAAAACCAGACCGGCAGTGTAGTTCAGCACCATCTGATTAATAATCCGGACAAATGCAAAATATTATTGCTGTACAGGGATAATCAAATGTCCGAAAACCGCTGGGAAGGTATCGACGAGTTCGTCGCCGTCGCCGAATGCAGCCAATTCACCGCTGCGGCCGAACGCCTTGGGGTTTCTTCCTCACACATCAGTCGACAAATCGTACGGCTGGAGGATCGATTGCAGACACGCCTGCTCTACCGCAGCACCCGTCGTGTGACCCTGACCGAAGCCGGACAGACCTTTCTGCAGCATTGCCAGCGCTTGCAAGACGGTCGCGAAGAAGCCCTGCGCGCGGTCGGCGACCTGACCAGTGAACCGAAAGGCATGCTGCGCATGACCTGCGCCGTAGCCTATGGCGAGCGGTTTATCGTGCCGCTGGTGACGCGCTTCATGGGGCAATACCCGCAACTGCGCGTCGACATCGAGCTGAGTAACCGCCAACTTGATCTGGTGCATGAAGGGTTGGATCTGGCGATCCGTCTGGGTCGCCTGCAGGATTCTCGGTTGGTCGCCACCCGCCTGGCGCCGCGTCGGATGTACCTGTGCGCGTCTCCGTCCTACCTGGAACGGTACGGACGCCCACACAGCTTGTCGGAACTGAGCCGTCACAATTGCCTGATCGGCAGTTCGGATCTGTGGCAACTGGAGCAGAACGGGCGGGAATTTTCCCAGCGTGTGCAGGGAAACTGGCGCTGCAACAGTGGGCAGGCGGTGCTGGATGCAGCGCTGCAAGGGGTCGGGCTGTGCCAGTTGCCGGACTATTACGTGCTGGAGCATTTGCACAGTGGTGCGCTGATTTCGCTGCTGGAGGCGCATCAGCCGCCGAATACGGCGGTGTGGGCGTTGTATCCGCAGCAGCGACATTTGTCGCCGAAGGTGCGCAAGCTGGTGGATTTTTTGAAGGAAGGGTTGGCCGAGCGGCCGGAGTATCGGGGCTGAGTTATGCGGTGCCTGAGCAGCCGTCTTCGCGAGCAAGCTCGCTCCCACAGGGGATCTGCAGTGGATGCAGATTGGGTGTCAGGCGCGAATCAAATGTGGGAGCGAGCTTGCTCGCGAAGGCGGCAGAACAGGCAATACAGCACTCAGCGACGGTTAGCCCAACGCTGACGCAACCACTCCAGATCCTCCGGCCGGGTGACCTTGAGGTTGTCCGCGCGCCCTTCGATCAGGCGCGGCGCCAGACCGGCCCACTCCATCGCCGAGGCTTCGTCGGTAATCAGCGCATCGGCCACCAGACTGTCCGCCAACGCCCGATGCAAAGCACCGAGGCGGAACATCTGCGGCGTATAGGCTTGCCAGATCACGCTGCGATCCACGGTTTCGAGCACCCGACCCTGCTTGTCGACCCGCTTCAGGGTGTCGCGGGCCGGCACTGCCAGCAAGCCGCCTACCGGGTCATCCGCCAGTTCCGCCAGCAACTTGTCGAGATCATCGCGACTCAGGTTAGGCCGCGCCGCATCGTGTACCAGCACCCAGTCCTCATCGTCGGCACCTTGCGCGTGCAGATGCAGCAAGGCGTTGAGCACCGACCCGGAACGCTCCGCGCCGCCCTCGACCCGCTGAATCCGCGAGTCGCTGGCGCAGGCCAGGTTCGGCCAATAAGGATCATCAACAGCAAGACTGACCACCAGCCCTTTGAGGCGTGGGTGATCAAGGAAACAGCCGAGGCTGTGTTCGAGAATTGTGCGCCCGCCCAGTTGCAGGTATTGCTTGGGACGGTCCGCGGCCATTCGGGCACCGACGCCCGCGGCAGGAATCACGGCCCAGAAGGCCGGCAGGGAATCGATCATTGCGCGAGCTGGTAAAGGGTTTCACCGTCCTTGACCATGCCCAGCTCGTGGCGAGCCCGCTCTTCAACGGTCTCCATGCCTTTTTTCAACTCGCTGACTTCAGCGTCCATCACCCGATTGCGCTCCAGCAGGCCTTCGTTCTCGGCGTGCTGATCAGCAATCTGCTGCTTCAGCTCGGCGACCTGCGCCAGACTGCCATTGCCCACCCACAGGCGGTACTGCAGACCGGCCAGCAGCAAGAGCAAAACGAGAAACAACCAGTAAGGACTGCGCATCGAATATCAGGTATCCAGTGAAAAAAGACAGCCACGCGAAAACTTTGAAACGTCTGATAGCACGAAGCCTGGAAGATCCAGGCTTGTGCATATAAGGCATCAGATTAGTGGCAAATCCATCGCTGTCACGACTTTTCCGACACAATCCGGTGTCTTTCTATCATTTACTGCTCAGCCGCGAAACTCGCTGCGACCGTTGTACTTGGCCTTGCCATTCAACTGCTCTTCGATACGCAGCAGTTGGTTGTACTTGGAAACGCGGTCGGAACGGCACAGCGAACCGGTCTTGATCTGGCCAGCCGAGGTGCCCACGGCCAAGTCGGCAATGGTCGAATCTTCGGTTTCGCCCGAACGGTGCGAGATCACCGCGGTGTAACCGGCAGCCTTGGCCATCTGGATGGCTTCCAGGGTTTCGGTCAGGGTGCCGATCTGGTTGAACTTGATCAGGATCGAGTTGGCGATCTTTTTATCGATGCCTTCTTTCAGGATCTTGGTGTTGGTCACGAACAGGTCGTCGCCAACCAGTTGGGTCTTCTCGCCGATCTTGTCGGTGAGGATCTTCCAGCCGGCCCAGTCGGACTCGTCCAGACCGTCTTCGATCGAGATGATCGGATAACGTTCGGTCAGGCCTTTCAGATAATCGGCGAAACCTTCAGCGGTGAACACCTGGCCTTCGCCGGACAGGTTGTACTTGCCGTCCTCGAAGAACTCGCTGGCTGCGCAGTCCAGCGCCAGGGTCACGTCGGTGCCCAGCTTGTAACCGGCGTTGGCCACGGCTTCGGAGATGACTTTCAGCGCGTCTTCGTTGGACGCCAGGTTCGGTGCGAAACCGCCTTCGTCGCCAACGGCGGTGCTCAGGCCACGGGCCTTCAGCACGGCTTTGAGGTGGTGGAAAATCTCGGTGCCCATGCGCAGACCTTCCGAGAAGGTCTTGGCGCCAACCGGCTGCACCATGAATTCCTGGATGTCGACGTTGTTATCGGCGTGCTCGCCACCGTTGATGATGTTCATCATCGGCACCGGCATCGAGTACACACCCGGAGTGCCGTTCAGGTTGGCGATGTGTGCGTACAGTGGCAGGTCCTGGTCCTGCGCAGCCGCCTTGGCCGCAGCCAGGGATACGGCGAGGATGGCGTTGGCGCCCAGAGTTGCCTTGTTTTCGGTACCGTCGAGCTTGATCATCGCGTGGTCGAGGGCTTTCTGGTCGCTTGGGTCAGTGCCCAGCAGCAGATCGCGGATCGGACCGTTGATGTTGGCTACCGCCTTGAGCACACCTTTGCCCAGATAACGGCTCTTGTCGCCATCACGCAGCTCGAGCGCTTCACGCGAGCCAGTGGATGCACCGGACGGCGCGCAGGCGCTGCCGATGATGCCGTTGTCGAGAAGCACG
>NZ_JBIVMY010000042.1:0-48848 GCF_044753325.1 Pseudomonas sp. NPDC088414
GAACACCTGCTGCTGGCCATATTGGACAATGAGGCTGCCGCCACCGTATTGCGTGCCTGCGGCGCAAACCTCGACAAACTCAAGCACGACCTGCAGGAGTTCATCGACTCCACCACGCCACTGATCCCCGTCCATGACGAAGATCGCGAAACCCAGCCAACATTGGGTTTCCAGCGTGTACTGCAACGTGCTGTCTTTCATGTGCAGAGCTCGGGCAAACGCGAAGTAACCGGCGCCAACGTGCTGGTTGCAATCTTCAGTGAGCAAGAGAGTCAGGCCGTATTCCTGCTGAAACAGCAGAGCGTTGCGCGCATTGATGTCGTCAATTACATCGCCCACGGCATTTCCAAAGTGCCAGGGCACGGCGATCACTCTGAAGGTGAACAAGATATGCAGGACGACGAGGGCGGTGAGTCTTCTTCTTCAGGCAATCCGCTGGATGCTTATGCCAGCAATCTCAACGAACTCGCACGCCAGGGTCGGATCGATCCGCTGGTCGGCCGTGAGATGGAAGTCGAGCGTGTCGCGCAGATTCTCGCGCGCCGGCGCAAGAACAATCCGTTGCTGGTCGGCGAGGCTGGTGTAGGTAAAACCGCGATTGCCGAAGGCCTGGCCAAGCGTATTGTCGACAACCAGGTGCCGGATCTGCTGGCCAATAGCGTCGTCTATTCGCTCGACCTCGGTGCGCTGCTCGCAGGCACCAAGTATCGCGGTGATTTCGAGAAGCGCTTCAAGGCGTTGCTCAATGAACTGAAAAAACGTCCGCAGGCGATCCTGTTCATCGACGAAATCCACACCATCATCGGTGCGGGTGCTGCGTCCGGTGGCGTGATGGATGCCTCGAACCTGCTCAAGCCGCTGCTGTCGTCTGGCGACATTCGCTGCATCGGCTCGACCACGTTCCAGGAATTCCGTGGCATCTTCGAGAAGGATCGTGCGCTGGCACGACGCTTCCAGAAGGTCGATGTCGTCGAGCCGTCGGTGGAAGACACCATCGGTATCCTGCGCGGCCTGAAAGGGCGTTTCGAACAGCACCACAACATCGAATACAGCGATGAGTCGTTGCGCGCCGCTGCCGAGCTGGCATCGCGCTACATCAATGACCGGCATATGCCGGACAAGGCCATCGACGTAATCGACGAAGCGGGTGCCTACCAGCGCCTGCAACCGGTCGAGATGCGCGTCAAACGCATCGAAGTGCCGCAGGTTGAAGACATCGTGGCGAAGATCGCGCGGATTCCGCCGAAACACGTCACCAGCTCCGACAAGGAACTGCTGCGCAACCTGGAGCGTGACCTGAAGCTGACGGTATTTGGCCAGGATGCGGCGATCGATTCGCTGTCGACCGCGATCAAACTGTCCCGTGCCGGCCTCAAGTCGCCTGACAAGCCAGTCGGCTCGTTCCTGTTCGCCGGTCCTACCGGTGTCGGTAAAACCGAGGCCGCGCGGCAGCTGGCCAAGGCGTTGGGTATCGAACTGGTGCGCTTCGACATGTCCGAGTACATGGAGCGCCACACCGTATCGCGTCTGATCGGTGCGCCTCCGGGCTATGTCGGCTTTGATCAGGGCGGTCTGTTGACCGAAGCGATCACCAAGCAACCGCACTGCGTATTGCTGCTCGATGAAATCGAGAAGGCGCATCCGGAAGTCTTCAACCTGCTGTTGCAGGTGATGGACCACGGCACGCTCACCGACAACAACGGGCGCAAGGCGGATTTCCGCAATGTGATCGTGATAATGACCACCAACGCCGGTGCCGAAACCGCGGCGCGTGCTTCGATCGGTTTCACCCATCAGGACCACTCGTCTGATGCGATGGAAGTGATCAAGAAGAGCTTCACGCCGGAGTTCCGTAACCGTCTGGACACCATTATCCAGTTTGGTCGCCTCAGCCATGAGGTCATCAAAAGCGTGGTGGACAAGTTCCTTACCGAACTGCAGGCGCAGCTTGAAGACAAGCGTGTGTTGCTGGAGGTTACCGATGCGGCGCGCAGTTGGCTGGCGGCCGGTGGTTACGATTCGGCGATGGGCGCACGTCCGATGGCGCGTCTGATCCAGGACAAGATCAAGCGTCCGCTGGCGGAGGAGATTCTGTTTGGCGAGCTGGCCGAGCATGGCGGTGTGGTGCACATCGACATCAAGGATGGTGAGTTGACGTTTGACTTCGAGACTACGGCGGAGATGGCCTGACGACTTGGTTGTTGGTTTGGAAGGCGCCTTCGGGCGCCTTTTTGTTGGCTGATGTTTTTGGGTGTATATCCGTTGCTGCGGTTATGGCTGCTTAGGGTTCCGCCCTTACGGCGGGTCACTTTTTCCAGACGCCGAAAAAGTAACCAAAAAGGCTTTACCCTGACGTTCGGCCCTCGCTTAGGCTCGGGTTCCTTCGCTGCGGGATTCATCCGGGGGGCAGCGCCTACGGTTTGCTTCGCTGCACCTCCTCTCGCTGTGTTTGGCTGCGCCAAACGGTCGCTGCGCTCCCACCCCCGGATAAACCCCTCCACTCAGCCTGCCGACGGGCCTTGAGATCAAAAGCGATACTCGAGCTAACGCTCATCGTGTTGAGTGGGGCGGCTTTGCCGCATGGGGAGCACGCAATCTGGACTGTAGGAGCCAGCTTGCTGGCGATGGCGGCCTACGAGCCGTCCGATCTCTGACTCAATTCACTCAGTCCAAATGTGGGAGCTGGCTTGCCAGCGATGGCGGCCTGACAGCCGACCAATCTCTATCTGAATAAACCCAATCCCCTGTAGGAACTGCCGAAGGCTGTGATCTTTTGATCTGCTCTGGCTTTGGCTCTTGATGTGGCTTTTGATCTTCAGCCCCTTCGGCAGGCCGAGCGAAGGTGTCCATCAGGGGGTTAGGCGCGCAGCGCCATGCGGCGAAGCCGCATACATCGAGAGGAGGTGCAGCGAAGCAAACCGTAGGCGATGCCCCCGGATGGACACCGTAGCGAGGGAACACTGAGCCTAAGCGAAGTGCCGTACGCCGGGGCAAAGCCTTTTGGGTTACCTTTTCGGCGTCTGGAAAAGGTGACTCGCTGTAAGAGCGAAACCATAGGAGGCCGTTACCGCAGCAACGGATATACACCCAAAACCCAAACTCAAACCCAAACCCAAATCGCAGACAAACAAAAACGCCCGGCATAAACCGGGCGTTCTGTATTGACTTGATTAACGAGCGCGGTAAGTGATGCGCCCTTTGCTCAAGTCATAGGGCGTCAGCTCGACGCGCACTTTGTCACCGGTAAGAATGCGAATGTAGTTCTTGCGCATCTTGCCGGAGATATGCGCGGTTACGACGTGCCCATTTTCCAACTCCACACGAAACATGGTGTTGGGCAGGGTGTCGACGACAGTGCCTTCCATTTCGAAGCTGTCTTCTTTCGACATGCAGTAAAGCCCTCGGTGTCCAATGAATGGCCCGGTGCAACTGCGCCAGGCAAAAGCGGCGTGCATTGTGCCCGAAAAAGGGGGTTCAAGCCAAGGGGTTTACGGCTTGCGATCAGTTCAGGATCACCCAGCGCTGATTAATCAGCAATTCGATGGGGCGATATTGGGTCTTGTAGTTCATCTTTTTGCAGTTCTTGATCCAGTAACCGAGATACACCGCCTCTAGCCCCAGGCGCTGGCTTTCGGTGATTTGCCACAGGATTGCGAAACGACCCAGGCTGCGGCGCTCTTCGTCAGGTTCGTAGAAGGTATAGACCGCTGACAAGCCATTGGGCAGCAGATCGGTCACCGCGACGGCGAGTAACCGTCCGTCGAGACGAAATTCATAAAAGCGCGAGAAGGGCAGATCGCGCACCAGAAAGGTCGAGAACTGGTCACGACTTGGCGGGTACATGTCGCCGTCGGCATGGCGCTGCTCGATGTAGCGCTGGTACAGGTCGAAATATTCTTCGCTGAAGTGCGGTTTTACCGGGCGTACCTGCAGATCGGCGTTGCGTTTGAAAATGCGTTTCTGCTGGCGGTTTGGGCTGAACTGCGACACCGGGATGCGCGCAGGCACGCACGCATTGCAATTCTGGCAATGGGGCCGATACAGATGATCGCCGCTGCGACGAAAACCCATTTCCGACAGGTCTGCGTAGACGTGCACATCCATGGGCTGACTCGGGTCGAGAAACAGCGTCGTCGCCTGCTCCTCGGGCAGATAACTGCAGGAATGAGGCTGAGTGGCATAAAACTTCAAACGCGCCAACTCGGTCATGATCAACCCTCGGGATAAGCTGGTGAATTAAGTGTAAGCCACGCGCGCAAAAGTCGCTCAGCAAACCCAGGTGGCACGACTGGGTTGATCCAGGTGGCGAGCCAGATAGTCGGCGAATTCCTGGCGGGGGATCGCCCGGGCGCCGAGGCTGTGCAGATGATCGGTCGGCATCTGGCAGTCAATCAGGACGAATCCGGCATCTTTCAGATGCTGAACCAGCGTGGCAAAGCCATATTTCGAGGCGTTGTCGGCGCGGCTGAACATCGATTCGCCGAAAAACAGCTGACCCATCGCCAGGCCATACAGGCCGCCGACCAGTTGGCCCTGATCCCAGACCTCGACCGAGTGGGCGAAACCGCGGCGGTGCAGTTCGAGGTAGGCGTCCTGCATGGCTTCGGTGATCCATGTGCCGTCGGCGTAGTCCCGTGGTGCGGCGCAGGCACGAATCACGGCGTCGAAATCCTGATCGAAGGTCACCTGGTAGCGTTGCTTGCGCAGCAGTTTGCCGAGGCTGCGCGAGACATGCAGTTCGTCGGGAAACAGCACGGTGCGTGGATCCGGCGACCACCAGAGGATCGGCTGACCTTCGGAAAACCATGGAAAACAGCCGTGCCGGTAGGCCTGCACCAGACGATCGGCGGACAGGTCGCCACCGGCAGCCAGTAATCCATTGGGATCGCGCATGGCCTTATCCAGGGGCGGGAAAGTCAGGGAATTGCGTTGTAACCAAGTCAGCATGGCGTCCAGGCTTGCAGAAGGGGAGGGCGGTGCGGGCGCGAGGCCCGCGCTAAAGTGTGCCGTTAAATGACAGGAATGTCGTCCAGATACTTCTCCGCGTCCAGTGCCGCCATGCAACCGGCGCCGGCCGAGGTCACGGCTTGGCGGTAGACGTGGTCGGCCACATCGCCGGCAGCGAAGACGCCGGGAATCTCGGTGGAGGTGGCGTCGCCGTCGCTACCGCTTTTCACCTGCAGATAGCCATCGCGCATCGGCAATTGGCCCTGAAACAGGTCGGTGTTGGGTTTGTGGCCGATGGCGATGAACACGCCGGCCAGTGCCAGTTCGCGGGTCTGCCCGGTGTGGCTGTCGCGCAGACGGGCGCCGGTCACGCCGCTGGCGTCGCCCAGTATTTCGTCGAGATTCTGGTTCCAGTGCAGGCGAACGTTGCCATTGTCGGCTTTTTCGAACAGCTTGTCCTGGAGAATTTTCTCCGAGCGCAATTTGTCGCGTCGGTGAATCAGATGCACCTCTCTGGCGATGTTCGACAGGTACAGCGCCTCCTCGACCGCGGTGTTGCCGCCACCCACCACGGCGACCACCTGATTGCGATAGAAGAAACCGTCACAGGTCGCGCAAGCCGAAACCCCTTTGCCGGCGAACGCTTCTTCCGAGGGCAGGCCCAGATACTGCGCCGAAGCGCCGGTGGCGATAATCAGCGCATCGCAGGTGTAAGTGCCGCTGTCGCCGATAAGCTCGAACGGGCGCTGCTGCAACTTGGCGGTGTGGATGTGGTCGTAAACGATCTCTGTGGCAAAGCGCTCGGCGTGTTTTTGCATGCGCTCCATCAGCGCCGGACCGGTCAGTCCTTCGACGTCGCCAGGCCAGTTGTCGACTTCGACGGTGGTGGTGAGCTGGCCACCCGCCTGCAGCCCGGTTATCACCACCGGTTTGAGGTTGGCGCGGGCGGCGTACACGGCGGCGCTGTAACCGGCAGGGCCGGAGCCGAGAATGATCAGGCGTGAATGCTTCGCTGCGTTCATCAATTACACCTCATAAGCCTTTGTCACAAAAGACAATGCATGCTCAAATTGAACCGCAGGATTTGTGCGCTTGGCTATGCTCAGCTATGGGTTTGAAGCATGGCATCAGCCGCACAAACCCGTACAATGCCGGGCTGTTACAGAATATTTGTAGAGCGCTGTGTTTATGGCTGTGTTTATAAAAGCTGCGGCACAGTGTTAAAAGTAGTCTCAGATGCGCCGGTTCACTTTTTTACCTGCCTGGATTGGGCAGTTTTTTATCGTCATTCAATAGATGGACGCGCCCCGGGCGCAGGAAAAGAAGCGTTTTGAAGAAATCCACCGCAGCACCAAAAACAGTCGTTCCGCTCTGGCGCCAGCAATTGCACTACCGGCTCAAGGAAGGTGCATTGATCGCCATCGGTGCCTTGTGCCTGTTCCTGATGATGGCCTTGCTGACCTACGGCAAGGATGATCCCGGCTGGAGCCACAACAGCAAGATCGACGACGTGCAGAACTTCGGCGGCCCGGCCGGTTCCTACAGCGCCGACATCCTGTTCATGGTGCTGGGTTACTTCGCGTACATCTTCCCGTTGCTGCTGGCGGTCAAGGCCTATCAGATCTTCCGTCAACGTCACGAGCCGTGGCAGTGGAGCGGCTGGCTGTTCTCATGGCGCCTGATCGGTCTGGTGTTCCTGGTGCTGTCGGGCGCCGCGCTGGCGCATATTCATTTTCATGCCGCTACCGGTCTGCCGGCGGGTGCGGGCGGGGCGCTGGGCGAAAGTCTCGGTGACCTGGCGCGAAACGCGCTGAATATCCAGGGCAGCACGCTGTTGTTCATTGCGCTGTTCCTGTTCGGTCTGACCGTGTTTACCGATCTGTCGTGGTTCAAGGTGATGGACGTCACCGGCAAGATCACCCTGGACCTGTTCGAATTGTTCCAGGGCGCGGTCAACCGCTGGTGGTCGGCGCGTACCGAGCGCAAGCAACTGGTTGCGCAACTGCGTGAAGTCGATGACCGCGTCCACGATGTGGTGGCGCCGACCGTCACCGACAAGCGTGAACAGGCCAAGGTCAAAGAGCGCCTGATCGAGCGTGAGCAGGCCCTGAGCAAGCACATGTCCGATCGCGAGAAGCAGGTGCCGCCGGTCATTGCCCCGGCTCCGGTCAAGGCGCCAGAACCAAGCAAGCGCGTGCAGAAAGAGAAGCAGGCGCCGTTGTTCGTCGACAGCGCCGTGGAAGGCACCTTGCCGCCGATCTCGATTCTCGATCCTGCGGAAAAGAAACAACTCAATTATTCGCCGGAATCCCTGGCTGCGGTCGGCCACTTGCTGGAGATCAAGCTCAAGGAGTTCGGCGTCGAAGTCACCGTGGACTCGATTCATCCTGGCCCGGTGATTACCCGTTACGAAATCCAGCCTGCCGCCGGCGTCAAAGTCAGCCGTATCGCCAACCTGGCGAAAGACCTTGCACGTTCGCTGGCCGTGACCAGTGTGCGGGTGGTCGAGGTGATTCCGGGCAAGACCACGGTCGGTATCGAGATTCCCAACGAAGACCGGCAGATCGTGCGTTTCTCCGAAGTGCTGTCGACCCCCGAGTACGACAACTTCAAGTCGCCGGTCACCTTGGCCCTGGGCCACGACATTGGTGGCAAACCGGTCATCACCGACCTGGCGAAGATGCCGCACCTGCTGGTGGCTGGTACCACCGGTTCCGGTAAGTCGGTGGGCGTGAACGCGATGATCCTGTCGATCCTGTTCAAGTCCGGCCCGGACGACGCCAAGCTGATCATGATCGACCCGAAAATGCTCGAGCTGTCGATCTACGAAGGCATTCCGCACCTGCTGTGCCCGGTCGTGACTGACATGAAAGACGCGGCCAACGCCCTGCGCTGGAGCGTTGCCGAGATGGAACGTCGCTACAAGCTGATGGCGAAGATGGGCGTGCGTAACCTGTCCGGCTTCAACGCCAAGGTCAAGGAAGCGCAGGATGCCGGCGAGCCGTTGAGCGATCCGCTGTACAAGCGCGAAAGCATTCACGACGAAGCGCCGCTGCTGCAGAAGCTGCCGACCATCGTCGTGGTGGTCGACGAATTCGCCGACATGATGATGATCGTCGGCAAGAAGGTTGAAGAACTGATCGCCCGTATCGCACAGAAAGCGCGTGCCGCCGGTATTCACTTGATCCTCGCGACCCAGCGGCCATCGGTGGACGTGATCACCGGTCTGATCAAGGCCAACATTCCGACACGCATGGCGTTCCAGGTGTCGAGCAAGATCGACTCGCGGACCATCATCGATCAGGGCGGCGCCGAGCAACTGCTCGGTCACGGTGACATGCTCTACATGCCACCGGGCACCAGCCTGCCGATCCGGGTGCACGGCGCGTTCGTTTCCGACGATGAAGTACACCGCGTGGTGGAAGCCTGGAAACTGCGTGGCGCACCGGAATACAACGATGACATCCTCAACGGTGTCGAAGAGGCGGGCAGCGGCTTTGAAGGCAGCAGCGGTGGCGGCGACGGTGATGATCCGGAGACCGACGCGCTGTATGACGAAGCCGTGCAGTTCGTCCTGGAAAGCCGCCGGGCGTCGATTTCCGCGGTACAGCGCAAGCTGAAGATCGGTTACAACCGCGCTGCGCGCATGATCGAAGCCATGGAAATGGCTGGCGTGGTGACGGCGATGAACACCAACGGTTCGCGTGAAGTACTGGCCCCGGGCCCGATGCGCGACTGATTCGGCCGCTCCGATTTGTAACAAAGGATGGCGCAATGACGCGCCGTCCCTTCCCACAAGTATTCAAGAGGACTCCCATGCGTCTTATCCGCATGCTGTTGCCAGTACTGGCGCTGACCACACTCACGGCCCACGCCGATGACAAGGACGTGGCGCGTCTGACCCAACTGCTCGAAACATCTAAAACCCTGACCGCGAACTTCTCGCAGCTGACCCTCGATGGCAGCGGCACGCAGTTGCAGGAAACCCGTGGCGACATGGTTCTGCAGCGTCCGGGCCTGTTCTACTGGCATACCGAAGCGCCGAATGAGCAGACCATGGTCTCCGACGGCAAGAAAGTCACCCTGTGGGACCCGGACCTGGAACAAGCCACCATCAAGAAGCTCGACGAGCGTCTGACCCAGACCCCGGCGCTGCTGCTGTCCGGTGACGTGTCGAAGATCAGCCAGAGCTTCGAGATCAGCGCGAAAGAGGCGGGCGGCGTGATCGACTTCACTCTCAAGCCGAAGACCAAGGACACCCTGTTCGACAGCCTGCGCCTGTCGTTCCGCAACGGCCTGGTCAATGACATGCAGCTGATCGACAGCGTTGGTCAGCGCACCAACATCCTGTTCACCGGGGTCAAGGCCAACGAAGCGGTGTCGGCGTCGAAGTTCAAGTTCGACATCCCCAAGGGTGCTGACGTCATTCAGGAATAAAACCCTGGATCCCGGGTCGGGCTCTTGTGGCTTGGAGCTTTTGTGGCGAGGGGATTTATCCCCGATGGGCTGCAAAGCAGCCCTAAAAAAGGTGACTGCTGCGGGCCCATCGGGGATAAATCCCCTCACCACAGGGTCACCAACAGGTGTTCCAACAGGCTTAAGACAATCAGAGGTTTCAACGCTACGTGATGGATCTGTTTCGCAGTGCACCGATTGCCCAGCCACTGGCCGCGCGTTTGCGCGCGACCAATCTGGATGAGTATGTCGGTCAGGAGCACGTGCTCGCTCGCGGCAAGCCTCTGCGTGAGGCGCTGGAGCAAGGTGCCCTGCATTCGATGATCTTCTGGGGCCCGCCGGGTGTGGGCAAGACCACCCTGGCGCGGTTGCTCGCGGAAGTCTCGGACGCGCACTTCGAAACGGTCTCGGCGGTGCTTGCCGGGGTCAAGGAGATCCGTCAGGCCGTTGAAATCGCCAAGCAGCAGGCCGGGCAGTACGGCAAGCGCACGATCCTGTTCGTCGATGAAGTGCACCGCTTCAACAAATCGCAGCAGGATGCCTTCCTGCCGTACGTCGAGGACGGTACGCTGATTTTCATCGGCGCCACCACCGAAAACCCTTCGTTCGAATTGAACAACGCGCTGCTGTCACGGGCCCGCGTCTATGTGCTGAAAAGCCTCGACGAAACGGCGCTGCGCAAACTGGTGCACCGCGCGCTCACCGAAGAGCGCGGGCTGGGCAAGCGCAACCTGACCCTCAGCGATGAAGGCTTCCAGATGCTGCTGTCGGCCGCCGATGGCGATGGCCGGCGCCTGCTCAATCTGCTGGAAAACGCCTCGGACCTGGCCGAAGACAACAGCGAGATGGGCACCGAGTTGCTGCAAAGCCTGCTCGGCGATACCCGGCGGCGCTTCGACAAGGGCGGCGAAGCGTTCTACGACCAGATCTCCGCGCTGCACAAATCGGTACGCGGCTCCAACCCCGACGGCGCGCTGTACTGGTTCGCGCGGATGATCGACGGCGGCTGCGATCCGTTGTACCTGGCGCGGCGCGTGGTGCGCATGGCCAGCGAAGACATTGGCAACGCCGACCCGCGCGCCCTGAGCCTGTGCCTGGCGGCGTGGGAAGTGCAGGAGCGCCTCGGCAGCCCGGAAGGCGAGTTGGCGGTGGCTCAGGCCATCACCTATCTGGCCTGCGCACCAAAAAGCAACGCGGTGTACATGGGTTTCAAGACTGCACTGCGCGCCGCTGCCGAGTACGGTTCGCTGGAAGTGCCGCTGCACTTGCGCAATGCACCGACCAAGCTGATGAAGCAATTGGGTTATGGCGACGAATACCGCTATGCCCACGACGAACCGGATGCCTATGCCGCCGGCGAAGATTATTTCCCGGAAGAGCTTGAGCCGATCCCGTTCTATCAACCGGTGCCCCGTGGCCTGGAATTGAAGATCGGCGAGAAGCTCAACCACCTCGCGCAACTCGACCGTTTAAGCCCAAGACAGCGGAGAAAATAGTGCTTCCATTGATCGTTGCGGTCTCCGTCGGCGGGATTGCCGGCACGCTGTTGCGCTTCGCCACCGGCAATTGGGTCAGTGCCAATTGGCCGCGGCACTTCTATACCGCGACGCTGGCCGTTAATATCGTGGGCTGTCTGCTGATTGGCGTGTTGTACGGCCTGTTTTTGATACGCCCGGAGGTGCCGATCGAGGTGCGCGCCGGGTTGATGGTCGGCTTCCTCGGGGGGCTGACGACTTTTTCATCCTTTTCACTGGATACGGTGCGCCTGCTGGAAAGCGGGCAAGTGCCGCTGGCCCTGGGCTATGCGGCGATCAGCGTATTCGGCGGGCTGCTCGCGACGTGGGCCGGCCTGTCCTTGACCAAACTTTGATAACGAGAAACCGACATGCTCGATTCCAAACTGTTACGTAGCAACCTTCAGGACGTAGCGGACCGCCTGGCTTCCCGTGGCTTTGCCCTGGATACCGCGCGCATCGAAGCGCTGGAAGAACAGCGCAAGACCGTCCAGACCCGCACCGAAGCACTGCAGGCTGAGCGTAACGCGCGTTCCAAATCCATCGGTCAGGCCAAGCAGCGCGGCGAAGACATCGCGCCGCTGATGGCGGACGTCGAGCGCATGGCGGGCGAGCTGAGTGCCGGTAAAGTCGAGCTGGACGCGATCCAGACCGAGCTGGACTCGATCCTGCTGGGTATCCCCAACCTGCCGCACGAATCGGTACCGGTCGGCAAGGACGAAGACGACAACGTTGAAGTGCGCCGCTGGGGCACGCCGACGCAGTTCGATTTCGAAGTGAAAGACCACGTTGCGCTGGGCGAGAAGTTCGGCTGGCTGGATTTCGAAACCGCGGCCAAGCTGTCCGGCGCACGTTTCGCCCTGCTGCGCGGCCCGATTGCCCGTCTGCACCGCGCACTGGCGCAGTTCATGATCAACCTGCACGTCAACGAGCATGGCTACGAAGAGGCTTACACGCCTTATCTGGTTCAGGCCCCGGCGCTGCAAGGCACCGGTCAGCTGCCGAAGTTCGAAGAAGACCTGTTCAAGATCGCTCGCGAAGGCGAAGCCGATCTGTACCTGATCCCGACCGCCGAAGTGTCGCTGACCAACATTGTGGCCGGTGAAATCGTCGACTCGAAACTGCTGCCGATCAAGTTCGTCGCGCACACCCCGTGCTTCCGCAGCGAAGCCGGTGCGTCGGGTCGCGACACCCGCGGCATGATCCGTCAGCACCAGTTCGACAAGGTTGAAATGGTCCAGATCGTCGAGCCGTCGACTTCGATGGAAGCGCTGGAAGGCCTGACTGCCAACGCCGAAAAAGTCCTGCAACTGCTGGGTCTGCCTTACCGCACCCTGGCGCTGTGCACTGGCGACATGGGCTTCAGCGCCGTCAAGACCTATGACCTGGAAGTGTGGATTCCGAGCCAGGACAAATACCGCGAAATTTCCTCGTGCTCCAACTGCGGCGATTTCCAGGCCCGTCGTATGCAAGCGCGTTTCCGCAACCCGGAAACCGGCAAGCCTGAGCTGGTGCACACCCTCAACGGTTCCGGTCTGGCTGTCGGTCGTACCCTGGTTGCCGTGCTGGAAAACTACCAGCAGGCCGACGGTTCGATCCGCGTGCCGGACGTGCTGAAGCCGTACATGGGTGGCCTTGAGGTCATCGGCTAAATGAAATATCTGCCGCTGTTTCACAACCTGCGCGGCAGTCGTGTGTTGGTTGTCGGTGGGGGGGAAATTGCCTTGCGCAAATCCCGCCTGCTGGCCGATGCCGGTGCGCTGCTGCGGGTGGTCGCACCTGAAATCGAAGCGCAACTGCGCGAACTGGTCAGCGCCAGCGGTGGCGAATGTCTGCTGCGTGGTTACGTGGAAACGGACCTGGACGGTTGCGGGCTGATCATCGCCGCTACCGACGATGAAACGCTCAACGCTCAGGTCTCCAGCGATGCCCATCGGCGTTGCGTGCCGGTCAATGTGGTCGATGCGCCGCATCTGTGCAGCGTGATCTTCCCGGCGATCGTCGACCGTTCGCCGCTGATCATTGCGGTGTCCAGCGGTGGCGATGCGCCGGTGCTGGCGCGGCTGATTCGCGCCAAGATCGAAACCTGGATTCCTTCGACCTACGGCCAGTTGGCCGGTCTTGCCGCGCGTTTCCGCAATCAGGTGAAAAACCTGTTTCCGGACGTGCAGCAGCGCCGTGGTTTCTGGGAAGACGTGTTTCAGGGCCCGATTGCCGATCGACAACTGGCCGGGCAGGGCACTGAAGCCGAGCGTCTGTTGCAGGCCAAGATCGATGGCGAGGCGACCGTTACCACTGGTGAGGTGTATCTGGTGGGCGCGGGACCCGGTGATCCGGACCTGCTGACCTTCCGCGCCTTGCGCCTGATGCAGCAAGCCGATGTGGTGCTGTACGACCGTTTGGTCGCGCCGGCGATTCTTGAGTTGTGCCGTCGCGATGCCGAACGCATTTACGTCGGCAAGCGTCGCGCCGATCATGCGGTGCCGCAGGATCAGATCAACCAGCAATTGGTGGATCTGGCCAAGGCCGGCAAACGCGTGGTGCGCTTGAAGGGCGGTGATCCATTCATCTTCGGTCGCGGCGGTGAAGAGATCGAAGAGCTGGCGGCTCACGGCATTCCGTTCCAGGTGGTGCCGGGGATCACGGCGGCCAGCGGTTGCGCGGCGTATGCCGGGATTCCGCTGACCCATCGCGATTATGCGCAGTCGGTGCGCTTCGTCACCGGTCACCTGAAGGACGGGTCCACCGATCTGCCGTGGGCCGACCTCGTCGCCCCGGCGCAGACGCTGGTGTTCTATATGGGACTGGTGGGCTTGCCGGTGATCTGCGAGCAGTTGATCAAGCACGGTCGCAGCGCGGACACCCCGGCGGCGTTGATTCAGCAGGGCACCACGGTCAATCAGCGGGTCTTCACGGGTACGCTGGCCGATTTGCCGCGTCTGGTGGCGGAGCATGAAGTGCATGCGCCGACATTGGTGATCGTCGGTGAAGTGGTGCAACTGCGCGAGAAACTGGCGTGGTTTGAAGGGGCTCAGGCGCAGGTCTGAAAATCGAGTTGACCCCTATCGCTGGCAAGCCAGCTCCCACAGGTTTTTGTGTTGAAACTGCAATCTTCAGCATCACCAAAATCCCTGTGGGAGCTGGCTTGCCAGCGATGGGGCCCCAAAAAAACAATAAAAATCTCAGCCCCTGCGCCAGACTCCTTTGCCAGCCAAACGTGCCCGATCATGCGCCCCGCTGAAATCCTGCTTCGGCCCTTTCGGCACAATCCCCGTCGGATTGATGGTCTTGTGGCTACCGTAGTAGTGATTCTTTATGTGCTGAAAATCTACCGTCTCGGCAATCCCCGGCCACTGATACAGCTCACGCAGCCAGTTCGACAGGTTCGGATAATCGGCGATCCGCCGCAGATTGCACTTGAAGTGCCCGTGGTACACCGCATCGAAACGAATCATCGTGGTGAACAGGCGCACATCGGCTTCGGTCAGGTACTCGCCAGTCAAGTAGCGGTTGGCGTCCAGCACCCGCTCCAGATGATCCAGCTCTGCAAACACCTCATCGAACGCCTCTTCATAAGCCTGTTGCGAGGTGGCGAAGCCGGCGCGATACACGCCGTTGTTCACCGCCGGATAAATCCGCTCGTTCAATGCATCGATCTCACCGCGTAATGGCGCCGGGTAGAAGTCCAGCTCGTTACCGGTCAGGCCATCGAAGGCGCTGTTGAACATGCGGATGATTTCCGCCGATTCATTGCTGACGATGCGCTTGAGCTTCTTGTCCCACAGCACCGGCACGGTGACGCGGCCGGTGTAGTCCCGCGCGTCGGCGGTGTAGCGCTGATGCATGAAGTCGAAGTGGTCGAGCTTATCGCCAGTCGAGCCAAGCGCCTTGTCGAAGGTCCAGCCGTTTTCCAGCATCAGCCAGCTGACCACGGACACATCGATCAGGCTTTCCAGGCCTTTGAGCTTGCGCAGGATCAGCGTGCGGTGCGCCCAAGGGCAGGCGAGCGACACATACAGGTGATAGCGCCCGGCTTCGGCGGCAAAACCGCCTTCACCGCTCGGCCCAGGCTGGCCGTCAGTGGTGACCCAGTTACGGCGTTGCGCCTGTTCGCGCTGGAACGCGCCGTCCTTGCTGCTTTCGTACCACTTGTCCTGCCAGTGGCCATCGACGAGTAAACCCATGATCAAGACTCCTGATTCCAATAAGCGTTGGAGCCGAGTCTATTCCGATGAGTTCGAACAAAAAGCGCAAAGATCGGGCGTCTATGATCGGTTAAATCGATTTGTTGCGCGCCGCCCAGTATTGCTCGGCGGTTGCGAACGCTTGCTCGCGGCTTTGTCCGAGGCCACGCAAGGCCAGGGCCATGGTCGAGATCAGGGCCATTTGCGGATAGCTGTCGACCACCTCGCCACGCCACACCGCCTTGAGATGTTCAACGTCCAGCGTGGCTGGTTTGACGTGGCGCTGGTCCGACAGTTGCGGCCATTCCTCGTCCCAGCTCGCGCCGCCCGTGGTGCCATAGAGGTGGCTGTCGGCATCCGGGTTGATCTCGATCTCGCCGCCGTCACCCTTGACCACGATTGCGGTGTCGCCGAGCAGACCGCTGGCCTCGCGATGCACCGCTTGATAGCCCGGGTGGAAAATGCTCTGCAGGCCACAACGAGCGCGCAGCGGATTGAGGATGCGTGCCAGCGAATGGATCGGCGAGCGCAGGCCCATGGTGTTGCGCAGGTCGATCATCTTCTGCAACTGCGGCGCCCAGTCCATCAGCGGCATGAACGCCAGACCGCCGTGGTCCAGCGCGCTGCCGACCTGCTGCCAGGTGCGGCACAGCGGGATGTTCAGCTCGCCAAGCAATTGTTCGGTGTACAGACGTCCGGCGGTATGCGCGCCGCCGCCGTGCATGAAGATTCGCACGCCGTTTTGCGCCAGGCACTTGGCCGACAGCAGATACCACGGCAGATGACGTTTCTTGCCGGCGTAGGTCGGCCAGTCCAGATCGACGTTCAGCGTTGGTGCCTGCAAGCGCTCGCGCAAGGCTTCGGTGAAACCGGCCATTTCCTCGGCGCTTTCTTCCTTGTGCCGCAGCAGCATCAGAAAGGCCCCGAGCTGGGTGTCTTCGACCTTGTCGTCGAGCACCATGCCCATGGCTTCCCGGGCTTCTTCACGGGTCAGGTCGCGGGCGCCGCGTTTGCCCTTGCCGAGGATCCGCACGAATTGGGCGAACGGGTGCTCGGCGGGCGTTTCGAGGGTCAGCGCTGGAAAGTCGGTCATAAGCAATTCGTCGGTTTGGGCAGGCCCGCCAGTTTCGCGGCGAGTTTGGCAGGGGTGCCTTTGAACAGTCGGTTCAGGTGCAGGCTGTTGCCCTTGTCCGGGCCGAGTTTGAGTGCGGTGTACTTGATCAGCGGACGCGTGGCCGGCGACAGCTGGAATTCTGCATAAAAGCTGCGCAGCAGTTCGAGGACTTCCCAGTGTTCCGCAGTCAGGTCGATATCTTCAGCAGCGGCGAGGGCGCTGGCAACGTCTTGGGACCAGTCGTCGAGGTCGACCAGAAAGCCGTCCTTGTCCAGTTCGATGGCGCGGGCGCCGACAGTCATCGAGTTCATAGCCAACTGTTGACCTTGTCGTGGTGGATCGACAGTTCGACGAACGCCGGGTAATCGATGGCTTCAGCCCAGTCGGGAGCAACGATGGCGCGGGCCAGCAGGTCTTCGGCGAGGGCGAACAGCTTGACTCGGCGTGCGTTCAACGTAGCGAATGGCGCAGTGCCCGGTTGCAGGGCGTAGACCGCATCGCCGGATAACAGCAACGCGTCAGCAGCGCCGATCACGCGCAGGCAACTGCTCAGGCGCTCGTCGCCGAACGGGGAATGAGACAACACATGCAAAGTCGACATCAGAGGGTGATCACCTGGTCGTAACGGTCAATGAGGGCGGTGATTTCGCTGGCGCCGAGTGGCTGCGCTTCGTCCAGCGACAGCGTGCTCAGGCCACGGGCGCTGGCGCTGTCGGTGCAGTAGAACAGTTCTTCAACGCCGAACATCGGCAGCGCCTGCAGGTTGGCGCTGAGGTCTTTCTGTTGCAGGGCCTTGGCGTTCTGCCCGGCGGCCAGTTGCAACACGCCGTCATCGAGAAACAGCAGGCCGATCGGCAGATCGAACGCGCCGCCGGCGAGGACGATGTCCAGCGCTTCGCGGGCGCCGGGGCCGGACCACGGCGACTGGCGGCTGATGATCAACAGGGATTTGGCCATCTCACGCGCCTCCGAAACAGATCAGTCGATCGGCGTCCTGCACCGCATCGTGCAACTGGCCGAGGCCGGACAATTCCCACGGCGCGCTGACCACGACCGCCTCACGCTGGTAGCGCCTGGCTTCTTCGTCATTCAGTGCGCCACGGCGCAAGGCGGCGGCGATGCACACGACGCCGTCCAGTTGCTGCTCGCTGATGAATGCGCGCCACTGTTTGGGCAGGTCCAGTTCGTCCTGCGGCGTGACCACCGCATCGGAGGCGTTGTACACGCCGTCCTGATAGAAAAACAGCCGGACAATCTCATGCCCACCAGCCAGCGCGGCCTGAGCGAACAGCAGGGCGCGGCGCGAGGAGGGCGCATGGGCGGCGGAAAACAGCGCGATGGCGAACTTCATGACGGACTCGATCAGCAAAACTGCGGCCATGATAAAGCTTTATCGAGGCAGCCGCGAAACCCAAGTTGCACACACCGATTTCTGCTGCTATCGGTCATAGGGGGCGAATCCATGCAGGAGCTGCGGCACGCTGCGATCTGTTGATCTTTACAAGCTGGATCAAGAGATCGCAGCCTCGTTTCACTCGACAGCTCCTACAGGGGATTTGAGTGAGACCTCGATCAACGGGGCATATAGCCGAGTTGCCAGCGACGCGGAATGCTCAAGGTCAGTACACCCAGAACCGCCGCCAGCAAGCCGCTGGCGAACAATGCCCGAAGCCCGAAATGCTGTTCCAGCATTGCGCCGAGAATCGCGCCGATGAACATCCCGCTCCACGGCACCAACTGCACCCGCCAGCCGTTCCGCCGTTCGCCGAGCATCCAGCGCCCCAGTCCACGGCCGAACCGCGACAGCGCTCCGGTCACGTAGGTCAGGCCCACCGGCAGACCGTTCACTTCCTCGACCGCCGCATTGAGCATGCCCATCGCGATGATCGCCGCCAGCAGCGCCGGCAGTTGCGTGTCATATGGCCAGGCGGCCGCCAGGCAGAGCAGGGTGGCGATGCACAGCAACAAGGGCAATGTGCGCCGCCCACCGAGGCGCCCGATCACGATCCCCAAGGCATTACCGATCACGAAGGTGATGACGAGGATGATCAGGCGCAAGGTCAGTCCGAGGTCGCCGTCACTGATCGCCACCGCCAGTCGCGTGGTGTTGCCGCTCATGAACGAAACGAAATCGCCGCTGGCCATGAAGCCGATCGCGTCGGTCATGCCGGCCAGTACTGACAGGCTGGCCACCAGCGCCAGACCGATGCGCCCGCGCCATTTCTGCCGGTGCAGATGCCCGGAAGTGGCGCGGTGAGTCGAAGTGGAGGGCAGCATCGGCGACGATATCCTTCAGCGGCGGTTACGGTTCCAACCCATACAGATCGCAGTAATCCGCCCAGCTCATATGCGCCATTTCCGCCACCTCGCGGTGCACCTCCATGCGCTGGGCCTGATAGTCCTCGGGCGTTGCCGCCGTAAGAAGCAAGGTCAGTTCCCAGGCAAACAGGCCTTGATTCTCCGCTTCGGCCTCGAAGGCTTCGTGCAAGCGTTCTTCACGATACTGTGCCGGGGTTTCGCCCTTGGCCTGGGCCAGCAGCGGATTGAGATGATCGAGGGTTTCGCGCAATTCGGGGCGTGCGTCGAGAAACAGTTTCAGGGCTTGTTCATGTCGCTGGTCGGTGGGCGCCATGTAGGTTCCTTGTGAGGCTGATGACCCTAGGGTGCCGGAGCGGCCGGTGCGTGTCGCGCTATAAATGCAGTAAAGCAGAACGATTTTGCCTGTTGCGGTGATACAGTCCGCTTTTTTCTGAATGAGCGAATGCAATGCGAATTCTGATGGTAGCGCTGGCCGCGAGCGTGCTGGCCGGCTGCGCGGGTTCGGTGATGGACGATTCTCGCACCAAAGCCCCGTACAAGGTTCTGACCTCGGACAAGCCGGAGAAAGTCGTGGCTCAGTGCGTGCAATTCGCCTGGCAGGACGAAGCGGTGTTTGGTGTGGATGCCGGGGCGTACCTGCAACCGGGCAAGAAGGGCGGCTCGACCGTGTACACGCGTTCGGCGGAGTCGTTTGTCGATGTGACCAGCGATGCGTCGGGCACGGTGCTCAATTACTACGCGCAGAAAGATGATTTTGTTGCCAAGCGCCGATTGGCGGGGTTGGCGACCTGTCTCTGATCATGCGCTGAGGCGGCTGCCGCCATCGCCAGCAGGCTGGCTCCCACACTGGATTTGTGTTCGCCACCGATCCTGTAGGAGTGAGCCTGCTCGCGATAGGGCCAGTGAATTCAACCGATCAAGCGCTTTTGGAAATAATGCCGACTATGCCCCGGCGGGTAGTCGACAATCTCGCCAAACTGCGTGAATCCCAACTTCTTGTAAAACTCCGGCGCCTGAAAATCGAAGGTGTCCAGCCAGATTCCCATGCAGTTCTTTTCTCTGGCCAGATTTTCCGCCATGGCCATCAATTCCGAACCGATGCGTTGCCCGCGACCCTGTTCCGGGACGCACAGCAATTCAATGTACATCCAGGTAAAAATCACCCGGCCATACAACCCACCGAGAATTGCGTCGTGCTCATCGCGCACCAGCAGGGCGAAGGGCTCCGACTTGGAGCCGCCGGTCTGGGCGTCGTTATAGGCAATCAAAGGCTCGAGAATGGCCTTGCGTTGCTCTTCCGTGGGGTTCTGCGACAACTCGATTCGCAACGTCATGGGCGACTTCCTTGTGAGGTGAACCGCCAGCCTATCCTGCCCGGGGAGCGTCTTCCAAGTACATCCTCAACCCTTTGGAACCGTCGCTGATGCGCCGGGGTCTAGCTTTTACAGCGTCATTTCGAACGCGGTTGATGAGGAACCTCCATGAACATTTTCGAAGCCCTTCGCGAAAGCCACGACCGCCAGCGCAATTACGCCAAAGCCCTGGTCGAAACCAGCGGTGACACCCCGGAGCGGGTTGAAGCCTACAAACAGTTGAAAGCCGAGCTGCAGGCCCACGAAACCGCTGAAGAACGCCACTTCTACATCCCGTTGATGGAGTTCGACAATGGTGTCGACCTCAGTCGCCATGCCATCTCCGAGCACCATGAAATGGACGAGATGATGGAAGAACTGGACGAGACCGAGATGTCCAGCCCGGCCTGGCTGGCCACCGCGAAAAAACTGTCGGACAAGGTCCACCACCATCTGAAGGAAGAAGAGCAGAAGTTCTTCCAGATGGCCGGCAAGCTGCTCAACGAAAAGCAGAAAGAGCAACTCGCAGGACAATACGAAAAGGAATACCAGGCACAACTGGAGTGAGGGGATGATTGCAGGTTTTTGCTGTGCCGGCGTGTAGGCCTTTAGCCATGCGTCAGGTGGGCGTTGTCGCAATTGACTGTATATTCATCCAGTATTTTCGGCGTTTTCCGCTTGGGACGCCGATTGACTGCGACAAAACCGCCGATGGACAAAAAAACCACCTCCGTTAGCTTGAAGGCCTCTCCTCGGACAGGAGAGTTCTTAAATCAACGGAGTGAAAAACATGAACCAACCACAAGCTCAAACCCAACTGCGACACGGTCGCGTCACCTCTCCAGCCAGCCGCGGTGCGGTAGCCATCGAGCAAGGATTGCTCGGTGCCTGGCAGGTCAACGAAATGGAAGGCGGCAAGAACTTCCCGGCGCTGACGGCAGGGCCTTTTCCTGCGCCGTATGGCAGCGACAGTGACAGCGTCACGCCGCCTGCCGACGGTTACATCCTCAGCGGTGGCAAGACCGATGCCCGTGACTGCGTGAACTTCACCGACGAGGAAATGAGCAAAAAGCTCAACCGTCCGTTCAGCTGGCCACTGCTCAGTGTCACCCCGGGCCAGACGCTGGAAGTGAAATGGGAATACACCGCGCCGCACACCACCCGCGGCTACCGCTGGATGATCACCAAGGATGGCTGGGATCCGAAGCAACGTATTTCCCGTGCGCAGCTCGAAGCGCAGCCTTTCGCCGAAGACTTCTACACTCAGGTGCCGTATTACAGCTATCCGGGTGAACTGAAGGCCAAGGTCAATCATTCGGTGAAATTGCCGGCCAACAAAAAGGGCCGTCACGTCATCGTGCTGATGTGGATCGTCGCCAACACCGGTAACGCGTTCTATCAGGCGTTCGACGTCGACTTCAAATAACGGCGTTACGCTCAACCCACAGGTTCTGAAGGATTAGAACATGTCAAATATCGACTTCACACTCGTGCAAAACCAGGCGGCTGACGCGGCTTCGCTGATGCCGAGCATCGCCGGCAAAAAAATACTCATGGGCTTCTGGCACAACTGGCCGGCGGGTCAGAGTGACGGCTACCGTCAGGGCCGTTTCGCCGAAATCGCTCTGGAAGCGGTGCCCAAAGAGTACAACGTGGTCGCGGTGGCGTTCATGAAGGGCAGCGGAATTCCGACCTTCAAGCCCTACAACGTCTCCGATGCCGAGTTCCGGCGTCAGGTCGGCGTGCTCAACAGCCAGGGGCGGGCGGTGCTGCTGTCCCTGGGTGGCGCCGACGCGCACATCGAGTTGCGGGCCGGACAGGAGCAACCACTGGCCAATGAAATCATCCGTCTGGTGGAAACCTACGGCTTCGACGGGCTGGACATCGATCTTGAACAGAGCGCGATTGATTTCGCTGCCAACAAGACCGTGCTGCCGGCTGCACTGAAACTGGTCAAGGATCACTACGCAGGCCAGGGCAAGCACTTCATCATCAGCATGGCCCCGGAGTTTCCGTACCTGACCACCAACGGCAAATACGTCGGTTACCTGCAGGCACTGGAAGGCTATTACGACTTCATCGCGCCGCAGTTCTACAACCAGGGCGGCGACGGGGTCTGGGTGCCGGAAGCCAATAATGGCAATGGTGCATGGATCGCGCAGAACAACGATGCGCTGAAAGAGGACTTCCTCTATTACCTGACCGAAAGTCTGGTGACCGGCACCCGGGGTTTCAGCAAAATCCCGGCGGACAAATTCGTCATCGGCCTGCCGGCCAACGTCGATGCGGCCGCCACCGGTTATGTGATCGACAGCACCGCGGTGGGCAATGCGCTCAAGCGTCTGGCGATCAAAGGGCTGCCGATCAAGGGCCTGATGACCTGGTCGGTGAACTGGGACAACGGCGTCAGCAAGGATCGCGTGCCGTACAACTGGGAGTTCAGCCGGCGTTATGGGCCGCTGATTCATTGCGCCCGAACAGCGGAGCAGGAAACGGACGACGCGTTGTCGCGCCTCGCCCGTTAACCGCAAATAAAGAAGCCCGGTAGCGCTGCCGGGCTTTTTTTGTGGGCGCGATTAATCGACTATGGGCGTTTTCCGATGACACAAGGATCAGGCGTCATGACCAAGACAGCCGAGCGGGTCAACATTGTCGACACTGAGGTGTTGTCCCACGACTGGTACCTGTTGAAGAAGATCACCTTCGACTACCTGCGCAATAACGGCGACTGGCAGCGGCAGACCCGCGAGGTCTACGACCGTGGCAATGGGGCGGCGATCCTGTTGTTCAACCGCGAAAAACGCACGGTGGTGTTGACCCGCCAATTCCGTTTGCCGGTGTTCGTCAACGGTCACGATGGATTGCTGATCGAAGTAGCGGCCGGGTTGCTGGAAGGTGCTGCACCGGAACAGCGGATTCGCGACGAGGCCGAAGAAGAAACCGGCTACCGCGTGCACGACGTGAAGAAGGTATTCGAGGCTTACATGAGCCCCGGTTCGGTGACCGAGAAACTGCACTTCTTCATCGCCGAGTACGACGCGAAGTCGAAGGTCAGTGAGGGCGGTGGCCTGGAAGAAGAAACCGAAGAACTGGAAGTGCTCGAGTGGGGCTTCGATGAAGCACTGGCGGCGTTCCAGCGTGGCGAGATCTGCGATGCCAAGACCATCATGCTGTTGCAGTACGCGGCGATGAATAACCTTTTCAACACCTGATTCAGCGTCAATCCATTGTGGCGAGGGAGCTTGCTCCCGCTGGGCTGCGCAGCGGCCCCAGGTTTTTGCCAGTGCTACGCACTGGAGCGGGAGCAAGCTCCCTCGCCACACGATGGCATTTGCAGGGTTAAAACAGGTCGCCTGTTCTACCGACATCAGACCATTCACCACCCTCCAGTACCAGCAACCGCTCTTTGGCCTCAAGCCCACCCGCAAACCCGGTCAATTTCCCCGACGCACCAATCACCCGATGACACGGCGCGACAATCGAAATCGGGTTGCGCCCATTCGCTGCACCCACGGCGCGCACGGCGGTGGGATTGCCGATCTGCTCGGCGATCTGGCTGTAAGTACGGGTTTCGCCAAACGGAATGGTCAGCAGCGCCGCCCAGACCTTTTTCTGAAAATCGGTGCCGACGAAATCCAGCTCCAGGTCGAAGCGATCACGCTTGCCGGCAAAATATTCTTCAAGCTGCTGCGCGGTTCGCTGCAGCAAAGGATTGTCCGGCGCTTCGCTCATCGGACCGAGGCGCACCCGGCCCGGTTTGTCGTTTTCCCAGAGGATGGCCGCCAGTCGCAAGCCGTTAGCGACCAGCTTCAATTCGCCGACCGGTGAGGGCAGGGTGATGAACGTGTAGGACATGGGCAAAACTCCGGGGCGGCGGGACAGCGGCACTCAGCATACTGCCTGAGCGGGGAGGCGCAAATCGTAATAGCGACCATACTGCTAGGTGCTTTTGCAGCGTTCCCCTCTGTTCTGCACAGAATCCAATAACAAAAAAGAGATCGACTCATGAAGTACGAACCTTTGGCCAAAACGCTGATCGCGACTTCACTGGCACTGAGCTGCCTGATGGCCCACGCCGCTTCGGTGGCGCCGGTTGCCGCCGAGAACGGCATGGTGGTCACCGCCCAACACCTGGCCTCCCATGTCGGCGTTGATGTGTTGAAAAACGGCGGTAACGCGGTGGATGCGGCGGTTGCTGTGGGCTATGCGCTGGCGGTGGTGTATCCCGCGGCCGGCAACCTCGGCGGTGGCGGTTTCATGACTATTCAACTGGCGGACGGGCGCAAGACCTTCCTCGACTTCCGCGAAAAAGCCCCGCTGGCGGCGACCGCCAACATGTATCTGGACAAGGACGGCAACGTCGTTCCGGATCTGAGCACCCGTGGTCACCTCGCCGTGGCGGTGCCGGGCACCGTGTCGGGTATGGAGCTGGCGCTGAGCAAGTACGGCACCAAACCGCGCAAGGACATGATCGCCCCGGCGATCAAACTGGCTGAAGACGGCTTCGAGCTGGAGCAGGGCGACGTCGATCTGCTGGACTACGCCACCGATGTGTTCAAGAAGGACATGCGTGATTCCGGCTCGATCTTCCTGCACAACGGCGAACCGATGCAGGTCGGGCAGAAACTGGTGCAGAAGGATCTGGCGAAAACCCTGCGCACCATTTCCGAAAAAGGCGCCGACGGCTTCTATAAAGGCTGGGTGGCCGACGCCATCGTCACGTCCAGTCAGGCCAACAAGGGCATCATTACCCAGGCCGACCTCGACAAGTACAAGACCCGCGAGCTGGCGCCGGTTGAGTGCGATTACCGTGGTTACCACGTGGTCTCGGCACCACCGCCAAGCTCCGGCGGGGTGGTGATCTGCGAGATCATGAACATCCTCGAAGGCTATCCGATGAAGGATCTGGGCTTCCATTCGGCCCAAGGCATGCACTACCAGATCGAAGCGATGCGCCACGCCTATGTCGATCGCAACAGCTATCTGGGTGACCCGGATTTTGTGGAGAATCCGATCGAGCATCTGCTGGACAAAAACTACGCCACCACGCTGCGCAACGCGATCCAGCCGCAGAAGGCCGGCATCTCCGCCGAACTGAAGCCCGGCGTCGCCCCGCATGAAGGCAACAACACCACGCACTATTCGATCGTCGACAAGTGGGGCAATGCAGTGTCGGTGACTTACACCCTCAACGACTGGTTCGGCGCCGGGGTGATGGCGAGCAAGACCGGGGTGATCCTCAATGACGAAATGGACGACTTCACCTCCAAGGTCGGCGTGCCGAACATGTACGGTCTGGTGCAGGGCGAGGCCAATGCCATCGCCCCGGGCAAAACCCCGCTGTCGTCGATGAGCCCGACCATCGTCACCAAGGATGGCAAAGTGGTGATGGTAGTCGGCACGCCGGGTGGCAGCCGCATCATCACCGCGACCTTGCTGACCATGCTCAATGTCATCGATTACGGCATGGGCCTGCAGGAAGCCGTCGACGCGCCGCGCTTCCACCAGCAATGGATGCCGGAGGAAACCAACCTCGAAGACTTCGCCGCCAGCCCCGACACGAAGAAGATTCTCGAGAGCTGGGGCCACAAGTTCGCCGGGCCGCAGGACGCCAACCACATCGCCGCGATCCTGGTCGGCGCGCCGTCGCTGGGCGGTAAACCGGTGGGCAAGAACCGTTTCTACGGGGCCAACGATCCACGGCGCAATACCGGGTTGTCGCTGGGCTACTGAGAGGCGTAAAAAGGGGGCGGGCTCAGGCCCGGCCCCTGTCTCAAGTATCGATCAAGGAAGACCCATCATGTCTAGCGCATTGCTGATCATCGACGTCCAACAGACTCTCTGCTCGGGCGAGTACCAGTGCTTCGACATTCGCCGCGTCATCGATACCATCAACCAGCTCAGCACTCGCGCGCGCGCGGCCGGTGTGCCGGTGGTGCTGATTCAGCATGAAGAAAAGGACAGCCCGCTGGCCCATGGTGCCGAAGGCTGGCAACTGGTTGAAGGCCTGCTGACTGAAACGCAGGACCTGCGCGTACGCAAAACCACCCGGGATTCGTTCTACCAGACCGATTTGGGCAAACTGCTGCCCGGCGAAGACTTTGAACGCCTGATCATTTGTGGCCTGCAGACCGATTACTGCGTCAACGCCACCGTGCGCAGGGCGCACGAACTGGGCTACGACGTGGTGCTCGTCGCGGACGCTCACTCCACCGTCGACAACGGCAACATGAGCGCCGAAGACATCATCGCCGAACACAACAAGGATCTGGCGCACCTGACCGGCGCTACCGGTCGCATCGACGTTAGACCTGCAGTCGGGATCATTTTCTGAGGCCCGAAAATTCCTCTGTCGGTCTTACTGGCCTCATCGCTGGCAAGCCAGCTCCCACAGGGTTTGGCATGGATCACAAAGTCTTTGAACAACACACATCTTTGTGTCAGCTGGCTTGCCAGCGATGGCGGTGGATCTGTCAATAAAGATGCCAGCCGTGCCGACCCCATCGCCAGCAGGCTGACTCCCACAATGGCCGGTGATGTGAACAGATTCCCATGCCCAGCCCAAATCCCCTGTGGCGAGCGAGCTTGCTCGCGCTGGGGTGCGTAGCAGCCCTGACTATTCAAGTCGCAAACAGAACCCCACGAATCTCCCCAACCCGCGGTGCCACGACGCCCTCCAGCACCATCCGCGTAATCGTCTCCGCCGCCGTCTGATAATCCTCATCCTGCGGCACCGGGCGCCCGGTGATGCAACCCATCTGCCAGCCGATGTTGGTGTAGGTGCGGGTTGCCGACCAGATGAACAGCATCAGGTGCTCCGGATCCACCGGCGCCAGCAAGCCGCGCTCGATCCAGCTGCGCAGGCATTCGACGTTGCGTCGGGCTTCGGCGTGCAGCAGGTCGCGGCATTCGTCTGGTAGCTGACGTCCACCGAGCAGCAGTTCGCCGCTGAAGACCTTGGCGATGGCCGGGTGTTCGCGGGCGATGCGGATGCGCGCGGCGACGTAGGCGCGCAGGCCGATCATGGGGTCGTCGCTTTCGCGCAGCGCCGCCGAGGCTTCCAGCAGCGGTTCGACGAATCCCAGCAGGACCTTGGAATAGAGATTTTCCTTGGTCTGGAAGTAGTAATACAGGTTGGCCTTGGGCACGCCGGCACGGGCGGCGATGTCGCGGGTCTGGGTGGCGTCGAAGCCGTTGGCGGCAAACTCTTCGCTGGCGGCGGCGAGGATCAGTTGTTCGTTGCGTACGCGGATGGCACTCATGGGAACACGATGTAAATGGTTGGCATGGGCAGATACTGACAAATTCGGTTTCGCAATATACAAAACTATATAACGGTGAGGCCAGCTAACTCGCTCAAGAGCGCTATGCTGGTTCGATCATCAAAAAAAACGGGGGAGGGAACATGGCCATCAAGGCACTGCGCGCTACGGCGGCGCATTTGGAGGCGGTGGCAAAACTGTTCGACGCTTATCGCGGTTTCTATCAACAGCCATCGAACCTTGAGCAATCGCGAGCCTTCGTCGCCGAGCGCATGGCCGCCGACGAATCGGCAATTTTTCTCGCCCAGAATGAAAACGCCGAAGCGTTGGGTTTTGTGCAGCTGTACCCGACGTTTTCCTCGATCGATGCCCATCGCACCTGGTTGCTCAGCGACCTGTTCACCATGCCCGCCGCTCGGGGGCGCGGCGTCGGGCGGTTACTGATGAACACCGCGCGCGACTTTGCGTTGCAGACTGGCGCCAAAGGTCTGGTGCTGGAAACTGCCACCGACAACTTTACGGCGCAGGGTTTGTACGAGTCGCTGGGTTATGTGCGTGATACCGGCTATTACACTTATATGCTCGATCTGCGTCAGGGCTGATCGGGTTCAACGCTGCCGCGTCAGCAACCGCTCGACCTGTGCCAATTCCCAGGTACTCAGCAGGTTGACCGGATTGGTGCCGTAACGCTGCCACGTCGCCAATGTACCCTCGCGGCCATCCGGGCAGCGGCAATGTTCACAGTGGTGCAAGCGTCCGCCCTCAAAGTCCAGCAGCAACTGCCAGCCTTCGATATCGACCGCAACCAGGCCGGCATCGCCCGGTTTCTCCGCAGTCCGCAGGGACAGCACGCCCAGCGCAGCCTCGCGCAAGCGCTGGCAAACGTCGCGGGCGGTCAGCAATGCAGTCATGGTCATACTCGGTGGAGGCACAAGCGCGTCAGCATAAATCGTGCGTCGACGGGTGTCAGCGATCGCTGGCCCGATTCCGAACTATTCCGTAACATCCGCTCCCCACTTTTTACGAACATCAGCGGCCACATTCGTCGGCCGATCAGTCAGGTAAGCCATGAAACCGAAACGTCTGCGCGCCGATGTCCTGGCCGGACTCACCACCTCGTTTGCCCTGTTGCCCGAATGCATTGCGTTTGCGCTGGTGGCGCATCTCAACCCGCTGATGGGCCTGTACGGGGCCTTCATCATTTGTACGCTGACCGCGTTGTTCGGCGGCCGGCCGGGAATGGTTTCCGGGGCGGCGGGTTCGATGGCGGTGGTGATCGTCGCGCTGGTGGTGCAACACGGCGTGCAGTATCTGCTGGCGACGGTGTTGCTCGGCGGCCTGATCATGATGGCGTTCGGCTTGTTGCGCCTGGGCAAACTGGTGCGCATGGTGCCGCACCCGGTGATGCTCGGCTTCGTCAACGGTCTGGCGATCATCATTGCGCTGGCGCAACTGGAGCATTTCAAGAGTGGCGAACACTGGCTCAGCGGCACGCCGCTGTACTTGATGACCGGGCTGGTGCTGCTGACCATGGCCATCGTCTACATTCTGCCGCGCCTGACCCGCGCGGTGCCGCCGGCACTGGTGGCGATCCTCGGCGTGGGCCTGCTGGTCTACCTGTTCGGCCTGCCAACCCGCACCCTCGGCGACATGGCGCACATCGCTGGCGGTCTTCCGTCCTTCGCGCTGCCGGACATCCCGTGGAACCTGGAGACCCTGCGCATCATCGCCCCGTATGCGATTCTGATGGCACTGGTCGGTCTGCTGGAAACCCTGCTGACCCTGAACCTCACCGACGAAATCACCGAAACCCGTGGTTACCCGGATCGCGAATGCGTCGCGCTGGGTGCGGCGAACGTGTTCTCCGGCGCATTCGGCGGCATGGGCGGTTGCGCGATGATCGGCCAGACCGTGATCAACCTCAGCTCCGGCGGTCGCGGGCGTTTGTCCGGGGTGGTGGCGGGTGTGTTGATTCTGCTGTTCATCCTGTTTCTGTCACCGTTGATCGAGCGTATTCCGCTGGCGGCGCTGGTGGGCGTGATGTTCGTGGTCTCGCAGCAGACCTTCGCCTGGGCCTCGTTGCGGGTGTTGAACAAAGTGCCGCTCAACGACGTGCTGGTGATCATCGCCGTAACCACCATCACCGTGTTCACCGACCTGGCCACCGCCGTGCTCTGCGGGATTATCATCGCTGCACTGAATTTCGCCTGGCAGCAGGCCCGCGAGTTGTACGCCGATGAGCACCTGGAAGCCGACGGCAGCAAGCTCTACCGCCTGCACGGCACACTGTTCTTTGCCTCGACCACGCCGTTCCTCAACCAGTTCGACCCGGCCAATGATCCGTCTCGGGTGACGCTGGATTGCCGGCATTTGAGCTTCGTTGACTATTCGGCGATTGCTGCGCTGAAAACCTTGCGCGAGCGATACGCCAACGCTGGGAAGGAATTGCAGGTGTTTCATCTGTCCGAGCGCTGCAAGAAACTGCTCAAGCGCGCTGGCGTTGAACACCACTGATCCCCTGTAGGAGCTGCCGCAGGCTGCGATCTTTTGATGTTGATCTTAAAAAAAACAGGATCAAAAGATCGCAGCCTGCGGCAGCTCCTACAGAGGCGGTGGGGTTATCTGGCGAATTTCTTTGCGCCGGCTACGCAGAGGATGACGCCCAGCGTCACCACCAGCATGCCGACACTCACCTGTTCATGTAGCAACGTCGCCGCCAGCGCCAGACCAAAAAACGGCTGCAGCAATTGCAGTTGACCGACTGCCGCAATTCCGCCCTGAGCCAGGCCGCGATACCAGAACACAAAGCCGATCAACATGCTGAACAACGCCACGTACGCCAGGCACAGCCAGGCCGACAGGCTGACGTGGCTGAACGAGGCGGGCGCCAGCCACAGGCTGAGCAAGGCCATCACCGGCAGCGATAACACCAGCGCCCAGCAGATCACCTGCCAGCCGCCGAGCACGCGCGACAGTTTCGCGCCTTCGGCATAGCCCAGACCACAGGCCAGAATCGCCGCGAGCATCAGCAGATCACCGGTGGGCGAAGCGGTCAGTCCCTGTGACAGGGCGAAGCCAACGACCAATCCGCTGCCGAGAATCGAGAACACCCAGAACACCGGTCGCGGACGCTCGCCGCCACGCAGCACGGCAAAAATCGCCGTCGCCAGGGGCAGCAATCCGACAAACACAATCGAATGCGCTGACGTCACGTGTTGCAGCGCCAACGCCGTCAGCAGTGGAAAGCCCAGCACCACGCCCAGCGCCACAATCAATAACGACCACCACTGATTGCGTGCCGGGCGCCGTTCGCGAAACATCCACAACAGAATGACCGCCAACACGCCGGCAATGGCCGCGCGCGCCACGGTGAGAAACACCGGATCGAATTCCAGCACCGCCAGACGCGTGGCCGGTAGCGATCCGCTGAAGATCACCACGCCGATAAAGCCATTGATCCAGCCGCTGGTTTTTTCCAGCGCCGGGTTAACCGGGTTCGAAGTCCGTTCCATACAAGGTCACACTCAAAAAAAAGGTGGGTTGCTTTCGAGCCATCCTGGGGCCGAGAATCAGCACAATCAAATAATTGTCATGGATACATCCAGTATGCCGCGCTCGCGCTACAAGACCCTCGTTGACGCCTACGCCGCGGACATTCGCGCGGGGCGTCTGGCACCGGGAACCCGACTGCCGACTCACCGGGAACTGGCGGCCAGTGCTGGGCTGGCACTGGTCACCGCGTCGCGGGTATATGCCGAGCTTGAGGCGATGGGGCTGGTCAGCGGCGAGACCGGGCGCGGGACGTTTGTGCGCGAAACCTCGTTGGCGCCGGGGCAGGGCATCGATCAGAAAGACGTCGCGGTCGGCATGATCGATCTGAATTTCAATTACCCGTCGCTGCCCGGTCAGGCCGACCTGTTGCGGACGGCGTTACGCCAGTTGGCGCTGTCCGGTGATCTGGAAGCCTTGCTGCGTTATCAACCCCACGCCGGGCGCCAGCATGAGCGCGCTTCGGTTGCGCAGCATTTGCAGGCTCGCGGGGTGCACGTCGATGCCGGGCAGGTGTTGATCGTCAACGGTGCCCAGCAAGGGTTAGCGGTGACGCTGATGGCCTTGCTCAAGCCCGGCGATGTGATTGCGGCGGATGCGCTGACGTATTCCGGCTTCAAGGTGTTGGCCGAAGCGCTGCATCTGGAAGTGGTGGCGATCCCGCCCGGTGAGCACGGGCCGGATCTGGCGGCGCTGGAAAAACTGTGCCGCAGCCGTTCGGTGCGTGCGATTTACAGCATGCCGACGCTGCACAATCCATTGGGTTGGGTGACGCCGATCGAACAGCGCGAGCAATTGGTCGCGCTCGCCCGCCGCCATGATCTGACGATCATCGAAGACGCGGCCTACGCCTTTCTGGTGGAAAACCCACCGCGTACCCTGATTGATTTGGCGCCGGAGCGCACGGTGTATGTCTCGGGCCTGTCGAAGAACATTGCCACTGGCCTGCGCGTCGGTTTCATTGCCGCGCCGCTGCACGCGGTGCCGGCGCTGGAGCGGATCATCCGCGCCACCACCTGGAACACCCCCGGCGTGATGACCGCGATGGCTTGCGGCTGGCTCGACGATGGCACCGTGACCCTGCTGGAACAACAAAAACGCGACGACGCCAAGGCCCGGCAAATGCTCGCCGCCGAGTTGCTGCAAGGGCTGACTTGCATCGGTCATCCATCCTCCTATTTCCTGTGGCTGCCGCTGCCGGAGGACGTGCGTGCCGATCAGATTGTCGTGGAATTGATGCGCGAGCAGATTTCGGTGACCACCGCCGAGCCGTTCGCGGTGTCAGCGCATGTGCCGCACGCGATTCGGCTGGCGTTGGGGTCGGTGCCGATGGATGTCCTGCGTCAGGCATTGATCACCGTCAGAAAGGTCATCGGCGCTTATCTGTAAAAAACACCTGCTGTGAATACCCCTGTGGCGAGGGAGCTTGCTCCCGCTGGGTGCGAAGCGCCCCCTACGATGAGCCTGCTGCATAGGCCAGCGGGAGCAAGCTCCCTCGCCACAAAGTGTTAGCCTTGCCTCAATTGCATCACACCGTTCTGGAACGCCCGATGAAAAACACCGTTTCACTGCTTCTTGCCCTGACCGCAACCGCCGTGCTGTTCAGCTCGACCACCCACGCCGCAGGCGATCCCGCCGCCGGCGAAAAGATCTTTCCGCGGCTGTGCGGCGGCTGCCATCAGGTCGGGCCGGACGCGCGACCGGGGTTCGGCCCGCAACTCAACGGCATCATCGGCCGACCCGCCGGGACCTCGGCCAATTACGTGTATTCCGACGCAATGAAGAACTCCGGCAAGACTTGGGATCGCGATACGCTGACGGCGTATCTGAAGGATCCAAAGGGCGTAGTGCCAGGCACGCGGATGATTTTCTGGGGGCTGAGTGACGAAGAGAAGATCGATAATTTGTTGGCGTATCTGCAGCAATTCGCCAACTAAAGAATTTTCTCGGCCTGCCCGGCGAACCACTGCGTGACCACCGCGCACGCCGGGTTTGATGCCGCTGCCGGCTGCAGGCACAACGCGTAAATTCCGCCCGTCTTCAGCGGTGGTCCGAACGGCACCACCAGCACCCCACGCTCGATGGACTCAGCCGCGAGCGTCATGTCGGTCACCGCCACGCCCAGGCCTCGTGCCGCCGCATCCAGTGCCAACTCGTCGAGGTTGAACGGGATGTGCCGGTAACTTTCCAGCGGCTTGCCGCCGTTGGCCATCAGCCATTCAATCCAGGCCTGCCGATCGGCAGAGCGATGCAGCAAGGCGAACCCCAGCAAGTCTTCGACCGAGCGCGGCGCGTTCGCCAGATTGGGCGAACAGACGGGCACCAGCGTTTCCTCGAACAGCGTCAGGTAATCCGCGTCATTGTTTGGCTGCGGCAAGTAAAGAATGTAGGCGTCGCTGTCACTGGCCGGTTCCACAACCTCGGTGGCGACGGTTTCGATCGCCAGCGAAACCTCGGGGTGGCGGAGATAGAAGTCACTGAGTTTGGGTAGCAGCCAGCGCACCGCCAGTGACACATGCATACGAATGCGGAACGGGCGTTGCTGTGGAGCGAGGCGTTCTTCGAGGGTTTTCAGTTGCTCGAGAATGTTGATGGCGCTGGCCAGCACCTGTTCGCCTTCCGAGGTCAGGCGCAGGCTGCGGCTGGTGCGGATAAACAGCGCGAC
Source organism: Pseudomonas sp. NPDC088414 (assembly GCF_044753325.1). Lineage (NCBI taxonomy): Bacteria > Pseudomonadati > Pseudomonadota > Gammaproteobacteria > Pseudomonadales > Pseudomonadaceae > Pseudomonas > Pseudomonas sp. NPDC088414. The sequence goes on from NZ_JBIVMY010000042.1 coordinate 33,362, forward strand.
ATTGAAATGGCTTTCCAGTTGCTGGATCTGCCGGCTCACCGCGCTTTGGGTCAGGCACAGCTGCTGCGCGGCCTGGGTGAAGCTGGCGCAACGGGCGACTTCTACCAGCGTCTGCATGGCCTGCAGGGAGGGCACGTGGCGGATTTTATCCATGCGTTTTCAGAATGGCTCGATGATTTTATAACGTTGGTTGGGCAAGCCGAGACCTTATAGATTCTAGCTCTGGCGGCGAACCTTGTGCTTTCTCCATGCGATTCACGCATGAGCAAAGGTGAAAGGCAAGCCGTGCAACGACAGTCGAATGAGGTCAGCAATGGAAAACGTATGTGGCTGGATCGCCCAGGCCGGCAGCTCGCCGCAGCGCGGTCGCCTGAGCGGTGCGCAGAAAGCCGATTGGCTGGTGATAGGCGGCGGCATTACCGGCCTCAGCGCCGCGCACAACCTGGCACAAATGCACCCGCAGGCACGGATCGTGGTGGTTGACCGCCAGCGTGCGGCGCAGGGCGCTTCGGCGCGCAACTCTGGGTTTGTCGTGGCCCACGAACATCCGGCCGACAGTGAATTGATCGGGGCGCCAGGCTTTGCCGGGTTCGAAATCGACACGGCGATTTCCCGTGCCGCCAGCGATGCGGTGCGCCAGGCCATCGCGCAACATGCCATCGACTGCGACTTTCGCGACAACGGTTATTTCTTCGCTGTCAGCGACGCCGCCAAGCTCAGCCATGTCGACGCCAAACTGGCGACCTTGCGTGCCCTCGGTGCCCGCGCAGAATTTCTCCAGAGCGATGCGCTGGCGCAAAAACTCGGCACCCGGCACTACGCGGCGGGGATCTGGTGCGGCAACGGCAATGCGCTGTTGCAACCGGGCAAATACGTGAAGGGCCTGCTCAATGCGCTGCCGGGCAATATCAGCGTTTACGAGCACGCCGACATCAGAGGTCTGGAGCGCATCAGCCACGGCCGGCTGCGGGCCAACGCCGTGGGTGGCAGCGTCGAAGCCAAGCGGGTGCTGGTGTGTCTGAACGCATTCATTCCCCGGGTCGGCATTCATGACAGTGGCACTTTCCCGATGGAACTCAGCGCCAGTCTCACCCGGCCGCTCAGCGATCAGGAATTTCAGGCGATCGGCGCCGTCGAGCCGTGGGGCGTGCTCTCGACCCGGCCGCTGGGCGCCACGGTGCGGCTGACCCCGGACCGGCGGGTGATGATCCGCAACACCGCCGAATACCGTACGCGCGACTTGTCAGAAAGCGAACGGGTGCAGCGCCGCGAACATCATGTGCGCGGTCTGCAACGACGCTTTCCGTTTCTCGGCGCGCAAGACATCCAGTACACCTGGACCGGTCATTTGAGTGCGACTCGCAGCGGTCAGGCGTTTTTTCAGAAGGTGGAAGAGGGCGTGTTTGCCGTCGCCGGTTGCAACGGTTCCGGGGTGGCGCGCGGCACGCTGTGGGGGCGCTTGCTGGCGGAACTGGCGTCGGGCGTCGATTCACCGCTGCTGCAATCGGTGATGCAGCGCGCCGAACCCGGTTGGTTGCCACCGCGACCTTTTTTCGACATCGGTGCCATGCTGCGCATGCGCGTGGAGGCAGTCCGGGCCAGAACAGAAATCTGAAGTTTCGCCTACCGCACAACAACAAAAGCCACTCAACACAGGTGACAGACCATGCGCATCCACCCACTTTCCCTGGCAGTCCTGCTCGCGGCCAGCACGGCCGCTTGTGCCGACGAAACCGTGAACATCTCCAACTGGAACAGCTACATCGCCCCGGACACTCTGGCCAATTTCACCCAGGCCACCGGGATCAAGACCACCTACGACATTCACGACAGCAACGAAGTGCTGGAGTCGAAGTTGATGACCGGCAACACCGGTTATGACGTGGTCAGCCCGTCGAACCATTTTCTGTCGCGACTGATCAAGGCTGGAGCGATTCAGAAACTTGACCGGTCGCAGCTGCCGAACTGGAAAAACCTCGACCCGGTGCTGCTGCAAAAACTTGAAGTGAACGATCCCGGCAACCAGTACGGCTACCCCTACATGTGGGGTACCGCCGGCATCGGTTACAACGTCGAGAAGATCAAGGCGATTTTCGGCAACACCGATATCACCCAGTCATGGGACTTTTTCTTCAACGAAGAAAATATCAAGAAGCTCAGTCAGTGCGGTGTGGCGTTTATCGACAACCCGACCCAGGTGCTGCCGATCACGCTCAACTACCTGCACTTGCCAGCACACAGTCATGAACAGGCGGATTACAAACAAGCCGAACAGCAATTGCTGAAGATTCGCCCGTACATTCAGTACTTCCACGCCTCGAAGTACATCAGCGACCTCGCTAACGGCAATGTCTGCGCGGTGATCGGCTTCAACGGCGACATCGTTCAGGCCGCCGCCAGCGCCAGAGAAGCGAAAAACGGCATCAACATCGCCTATTCGATCCCTAAAGAAGGCACGACCCTGTGGTTCGACATGGTGGTCATGCCCAAAAGCGCGCCGCACGAAAAGAACGGCTACGCCTACATGAACTATCTGCTTGACCCCAAAGTGGTGGCCAACATCAGCAACAGCATTCACTACGCCAATCCCAATGCGGCGGCGGATCAGTACCTCAACGCGGACGTGAAACAGGATCCGGCGATCTACCCGCCCAGGGAAGTGATGCAACGGCTGTTCACCGTGGAAGAGCTCCCGGCGGCGATTGCACGGTTGTCGACGCGGTTGTGGACCAGGTTGAAGACCAATACCTGAGTTCGCTCGCTTGATCCGGGTCAGGCACGCAAGCCTGGCTCGCCAGCACGTGCGGGATTCAAGAAATGCGGATGGCGGGCGATACGACTGTCACCCATGTTCTGGATCCTGCCTGATATGAAGAAGATTCTCGGTATTGTTTGTGCGCTGGCATTGCTCTCTGGTTGCGTGACCAAAAACCTCAGCACTGAAGACCGCCAGCAGATCAAGACCGTGAAGGTGTTGCCGGTGTTTGTCGCGGTCGACAATTTCCAGTACAGCAGCATGACTCAGGCATGGAGTGCAGGTCTGGGCGCGGGTACCGGGGCAGCAACCGGCATGGTGGCCGGTGCATCCTCTGCCGGTACAGCCGCACTGACGGGCGCAGGCTCCGTGGCTGGCACTAAAACGGGCGATGTGCTGACCGGCGATATTTCCCGAGCGATCCAGAACAACATGAAAGCCAACGGTATCGACCTGAGTCAGTTGATCCGCCAGAGTTTCGTCAAACGCATCCAGCAGGAACGAGTCTTCACTGTCGTGGGTGAGGGCGAGCAGGCTGACGCCGAGGTGGAAATCCTCGTGATGCAGTGGGGGCTTTCCCTGAAGAACTACAGCACCGTGCTGTACCCGGTTATTGGCGCCAATGCTTCCATCAAGCGCAATGGTTCTGCGGTGTGGCGTAATTTCGAAACCATTTCAGTGTTCAACGACGCCAACACCATCGCCTATACACCGGAGCAATATGCGACCGATCCCGAGGCATTGCGCACGGCGTTCACCCATGTTTCCGATCTGGTGATGAAAAAACTTGTCGATGATTTGAAACCTTGATTTTTCGGCGAGGACAATTCGACTCATTGCACCTCGCTGTGATCACTGATCAGGCGATTTGATTACGGCCCGCCGCTTTCGCCTGATACAGCTGCTGATCGGCACGTTTGATCAGCATCGTGTGGCTGTTGTCCGCCGGATCGGCCAGAGCGACGCCAATGCTCACGGTGACTTGTCCGATGTTGGGGAAGTGCGCTAGGGCCACGGCGGCACGGATTTTCTCAGCGACCACCTCCGGAGTATCAGGCTGGGCAACTTCCGGCAGCAGCACGGCAAATTCCTCGCCGCCGTAACGGGCGACGAAATCGGTGGCACGCACGCTGACCTGAATGAGTTGCGCCAACTGTAGCAGCACGTCGTCGCCGATTGCGTGGCCGTAGGTGTCGTTGACGCGTTTGAAGTGATCGGCGTCGATCAGCAGCAGGGCAAACGGTCGCCCGGTGCGGCGGAACAGCAGGCTGTATTCGCTGAGTTTTTCATCGAAGCGGCGGCGGTTGAAGACGCCGGTCAGGGCATCGTGGGTCGCCAGGTTCAACAGTTCGGCATTGGCCTGCATCAAGGCGGCGGTGCGCTGGGCGACGGTGGCTTCCAGCGAGGCGTTGGCTTCCTGCAGTTCGCGCTCCTTGGCCAGCAGCGACCGGGTCATGGCGTCGATCGACTGCCCAAGCTGGGCGATTTCCCGTACCGGGTGCTGCAGCGGAAAGTGTACGCCGGGCTGCTGGTTCTGCACCTGTTTGGCCGAGTGCGCGAGTTGCTCGATCGGCCGGCTCAGGTACTGCGCCAGGTAATACGCCACCAGCCCGAACGCCACGGCGGCGGCTACCCCCAGCAGCAACAATTTATAGAGCAGCAGGCGCGCCGGCTCCAGAGCAGTGTCCAGTGGCTGGCGCACGGCGATCGACCAGGACAGCGCGGTACTCGAAGGCGTCGGTACGGTGACCATGCTGGTCAGGTAACCGTTGCCGACCGACCAGCCCGGCAACTTCGGATCATTCACCGCCAGTTGCTGGCCCATCAGGGCTTCCGGGTACAGCACCTTGCCGTCGTGATCGATGATCAGCGCTTCGATATCCGGCGATGCATTTTTATGCGAGAACGCTGCCGACTCGACAATGCGCGTGACCCAGCTCCAGTGCGCGTGCGCCCCCAGCACGCCAATCACCTGACCGTCGGCGTTGCGGATCGGGGCGGCGAAGTCGATGAAACGCAGCGGTTCGCCGTTGGGTGTTCGCGGTAGCAGTTTGGCCAGCAACACCGCTTCGTGCGGATCACCGGTGTACTCACCGCGCAGGCCAGCCTGGAACCATGGCCGCTGCTGCACCGATTGCCCGACCAGCAGATCATTGACCGCTTGATGCACATTGCCATCCGCATCGGTCACGCCCATCCAGGCATACTCGGCACGGGCCTGGGTGCGCAGTTGCATCGATTTGAGAATCGCCGGGTTGTCGAGATCGCCACGCTCCAGATGCGGCGCACGGCTGAGCAGGTAGACCTCCAGCTGGCGCTCGCGCAACTGGTCACCGAGCAACGTCGCCGCCGAGCGCGCGGTATTGAGCAGGGCATTGCCGCTGGCCTGTTTCATCTGTTCGGTGGCGATATGCCCGACATAGAAGCCGACGCTCACCAGGGTCAGCAGGGATAAACCGGCGAACCAGAGGGTCAGGTGGCTTCGCAGACTGGCTTTGAGCATGGGCAGGCAAATTCTGTTTGGAAGTTGTGGCCGCATGGTATGCGCATTAAGCGTCGGGCTGCCAGTCGGTCGCTTCGGATAAGCACCGTCGGAAGTTTCGCCAGTGCTCTACAGGGAAAGATCCTTTCTGACGCTGATCGTTGAAAAGAACCACGCCTGCAAACGGCGGAATGAAAAAGCCCGGCTGATCAGGCCGGGCTTGCTTTGACTGCTTCAGAACCATTGTTTTATGCGTTGCGGCTTTCGATCAGACGATCCGAGCCACCTTCGGCAACACGGCGTTCTTGCAGACGATCCGAGCCACCTTCAGCCACGCGGCGTTCCAGCAGACGATCCGAGCCACCTTCAGCCACGCGACGTTCCAGCAGACGATCCGAGCCACCTTCGGCAACGCGGCGTTCTTGCAGACGATCCGAACCACCTTCCGCCAAACGGCTTTCAATCAACTTGTCCGAGCCGCCTTCAGCGACCAGGGTATGCGCGGGCGTTGCTGCAAAAGCGTTAACTGCGAGAACCGAGAAAGCGATGCCGAGGATGGTTTGGCGTTTCATGATCGTGTGCTCCGGGGTGTATTGGGTTGGTATGGAGCCGATGTTACGCCGCGGATTTTGTATGAGAACTTCATTGACGTGATGGTGACTATCGACGCCAGCGATGTGTGCCGCAACGGCTGATCTAGAGCTTCTGTGCCCGAATGCACAGCTCTCCGGTGGCGCGGATCAGGGCCAGATCATGCAGTGCGTCGTGGGTCAGACCCTGCCGGGCCTTGGCCAGCCAGACCGGGCAATTCGGGTCGCGGCGATGCGGCGCGAAGTCGGCGTACTGGCGCAGCAGGCGGGTCTGCAACTCGTCCAGGCGTGGGCGAATCTGCTTCGCCAGATCCGGTCGTGGGGTGTCCGGCGCCGCACCGGTCGTTTGCCATTGCGCGAGCAATCCGTACTGCACCAGTTTGTTCGCCTCCATCTGTGCGGCGATCAACTGGGCCACGTCTTCGGGGTCGAGCTGGTGTTCGGTCGCCAGGGTGCGGGCATTGGCGATGACCTGGGCTTCGCGTGGGCTGTCCTGAATCGGCTTGCCGCTGTCCCATTTGGTCAGCGCCACCAGGTCGCCGATATTCAGGCGTTCGTTCAAGGTTGTCAGCAACGAACGCAACGATTGGGCGGGGGCAGGGGCCTCGGCCGCGCCGGCAATGTGGCTGAAAACCACCAGCAGGGAACAGGTCAGGGCATTTCGCAATGGGGTCATGGGCAGGCGCGTTCCACGGAAAATAGTGCCGACATTTAAGCCTTGAGCGGAGGCGATGTCGACCGACTTTAACCCGCCCATCTAGCGTAATATCCCTCGCATCTCCCACCCCGAGACCGATCCTCAATGCAAACCCCCGCCATCAGCAAACCCCTCTGGCAAACCTACCTGCTGTTCCTCGCGCCGATGGTGCTGTCCAACTTCCTGCAATCGATGTCGGGCACGGTCAACAGTATCTACATCGGGCAGATGCTCGGGACGCAGGCGTTGGCGGCGGTGTCGGGGATGTTCCCGATCATTTTTTTCTTCATCGCGCTGGTGATCGGCCTGGGCGCGGGCGCCGGGGTGTTGATCGGCCAGGCGTGGGGCGCGCGTGAGGCGCACATGGTCAAGGCGATCGCCGGGGCAACGCTGTTGCTGGGGGTGTTGATCGGTTTGCTGGCGGCGGTGCTGGGCAGTGTGTTTGCGCGGCAGGCCTTGCAGGGGCTGGGGACGCCGGCGGATGTGCTGGACGACGCGGTGGCGTATGCGCACGTGATGATGTGGATCCTGCCGTCGATGCTGGTGTTTGTGCTGTTCACGCAATTGCTGCGCGGGGTCAGCGACACCGTGTCGCCACTGTTGGCGCTGATCGTGTCGACCTCGGTCGGGCTGGCGCTGACCCCGGCGCTGATCCGTGGCTGGTTCGGTTTGCCCCAGCTGGGCATTCAAAGTGCCGCCTTCGCCGGGCTTGCCGGTAACCTGTCGGCGATGGCGTGGCTGGCCTGGCGGCTGATTCGCAAGCGCCATCCGCTGGCGCCGGATCGTGAGTTTTTCGCGGCGCTGCGGCTGGACGGCGCGATTCTCGGCAAGGTGTTGCGCATCGGCCTGCCGACCGGAGTGCAGATGATCGTGTTGTCGCTGTCGGAGCTGGTGATCCTGGCGCTGGTCAACCAGCACGGTTCGCAGGCGACGGCGGCCTATGGCGCGGTGACGCAGATCGTCAACTACGTGCAGTTTCCGGCGCTGTCGATTGCCATCACCGCCTCGATCCTTGGCGCCCAGGCCATTGGTGCCGGGCAACTGCAACGCCTGGGAGCGATCCTGCGCACCGGGCTGTTGATCAACGTGTGTCTGACCGGCGGTTTGATCGTGCTCGGTTACCTGTTGTCGCACTGGTTGCTGGGGTTGTTCCTGACCGAAGATTCGACCCGGGCGATGGCTGAGCATTTGCTGCACATCATGCTGTGGAGCCTGTTGGTGTTCGGCTTCCAGGCGATCATCGGCGGCATCATGCGCGCCAGCGGCACGGTGCTGGTGCCGGTGGCGATCGCGATTGTCTGCGTGGTCGGCGTGCAGTTGCCGGCGGCTTACTGGCTGGACGGGCAGTACGGTTTGCAGGGGGTGTGGATGGCGTTTCCGGTGGCGTATCTGGGCATGCTGGTATTGCAGACGCTGTATTACAAACTGGTCTGGCAGCATCAGAAGATCGAGCGGCTGGTCTGAGCCTGAGCCACACCGGCAGACAAATGACATGGCGCAACCGCGGGTTGTTTGCTTAAGTCAATCGAGGCCTAGAAGGTTTGCCCTGTCCGGAGAATCCCATGCGTGCCCGATTCACCGCTGTGGCACTCTTTACCAGCCTGCTCGTCATGACCTGCACGCATGCCGCTGAATACAACCGCGTCAACACTACCGCCAGCAAGATCAGCTTCATTTACAAGCAATTTGGCAATCAGGTTTATGGCACCTTCGGCAAGTTCGACGCGACGCTGCAGTTCGACAGCAACAACCTCGCCAGCGCCCACACCACGTTGCACATCGACCTTAACAGCATCGACGCCGGCAGCGTGGACGCCAACACCGAGCTGGTGAAGCCGGCGTGGTTCGATACCCAGCGCTTTCCAGTGGCGGTATTTGAATCCAGCCGTTTCAGCCGGGTGACGGACGATCACTATCTGATCGCCGGACGTCTGACCCTCAAGGGCATCACCCGCGAAGTGGAGGTGCCGGTCGAGCTGAAACCGGACAGCGCGATCGGCATTTTCGACGGCGAACTGGTCCTCAAGCGTGACCAGTTCGGGCTCGGTGCGGGGGAGTGGGCGGACACCGTGGTGTCCAACGACATCGCGATCAAGTTCAAGGTGGTGGCGCCACAGCAGTGACGCCACCGCTGGCGATCAATACGCGCGCCAGTGCCCCGGCACCCAGCGCCATTCGTTGCCGCCCCAGCGGTAATGCCCGGCGACCCAGTGATAGCCCGGCGCAGGCATCACCGGTACGACTTCCACCGGTGGCGGTGGCCGGTGCGGCCGGGCGGGGGCGACGACGCAACCGGACAGGGTGATGGCCACCAGCGAGGCGGCGAGCAAGGCTTTAACGCTTCTGGACATGGGGTGTTCCCTATAGAAGAAGTGTGCAGGTCGACGGGCAATCAGCGCACCCAGCGCCCTTCAACCCAGAACCAGTTCGGCCCGCGTGCCTGCCAGTGGCCGGGCCGCCAATGCGCGCCGTGGCGCACCGGTTGCCAGTGCCCCGGCATCCACACATAACCGCGTCCTTCCCAGCGCCAGTGTCCCTGATCCCAGACATAACCGGGACGCGGCCCGGGCATCACTTCCATGCGCATCGGCGGCGGGGCTTGCTGAACGATCACCACCTGCTGGGCAAACACCGGCGCACTGGCCAATGCGGCCAGGGTCATCGGCACCAGCAGCAGGGTTTTTCGCCATTTGAACAGTGAACGCAACACGCTCATGACAACTCCTCAAGGCCTGCGTAAAAAGAGAACGCAGTTGCAGAATTGGACGCCAGATCGGCAAAAGATCCGCTGTGCAGCAGATGAAATTTTCTCCACTTTCCTGTAGGAGCTGCCGCAGGCTGCGATCTTTTGATCTTGCTTTTAAAAAATCAAAAGATCGCCGCCTGCGGCAGCTCCTGCATAAAGCGGGTGGCGGGACGGGGTATGATGTCGCGGTTTTCCGCCGGAGTTCAGCTGTCATGCCACGCATCACCCACTACAAAACCCCATGCCCCGAAAGCGTCAACAGCCAGATTCTGCAACTGGTGGTCGATTATCTGACCGACATCAGCGCGGTCGGTCTCGGCCCGAGCAATCTGCTGTACAACGTCTATCAGTACGCGGTCGGTTATGAGGTGCATCTGTATCTGGAAGCGCTGAACGGCGAGAAGGGCACCGAGGTGGAATTGCTGGTGGCGACGGCCGAGGACGACCCGGAGCAGGTCACCGGTTTCCTCTTGTACCTGCCGGTGCAAGGCGATTGGGAGGCCTGCAGCGTCGCCTACATGGCCGTGCGCGAAGGCCATCGACGCCAAGGTGTGGCGCGGGCGATGATCGGCGAGATGATCAGTCGTTATCCGCATGCCGAACTGACCTGCAGCGTCGGCAAGGTGCCGTACTTCGAGGCGCTGGGCTTCGAAGTGATCGGCGCGCGCGAAACCCAGGTGCTGATGAGCACCCGGCATTACCGCAGCAACGGCCTGCGCGGCTTTATCGACACCACGCCGATCTATCGCTCGCTGGAAGTGCAGCAGATCCACACCTACCTGCTGCAGAAAAATGGCAAGCGCGCGATGCTCGATGCCGAGAAACAGCGCGACCGGCATCTGGATCAAACGACCCGTCACGTCGAAGAATTTGTCCGTCAGCGCCTGACGCTGCACTGATCCCGGTGCAAAAAACAGACAAAAAAAGAGCCTCAAGGCTCTTTGATGGGGAGAAGTAGAGCCCACGAGGCTCAAGCTGCGCATGAAACAAGGAACGGGCTTGATTTGGGGTTCAGAACACCCGTTCCCTACGCCGCCGCTCAGGAGTGAAGCGACTGCGTACCTTCATCATGGGAACGCGCAGGGGCCGACTCAAGTACCGCTAGTCGCACGGGCGGCGGCCCGTTCCACCATGGCGATGATGGTGGCGAACAATTCGTCCTTTGCTTGCTCGGCGCTGATTTCAGCGCTGGCGGCGGCATTCGACAACGCCTCGGCGGCACCGAGCATGGCGCGCAAACCGGCTTGGGTGATTTCACCGCCAGCCGCCAGCGGTTGCAGCACGCTGCGGCACTTTTCGAGGAAGATCACTTCGTAATCGCGCTTGATCTTCTCCAGCTCCGGCGTGCTGCCCAGCGCCGCAATCACCCCCGGAATCTCGTTGCCCTGCAATAACACGCAATCGACATACGCCGTGGCGATCACCGTCGCGGTATCGATCAGTTTCGGTGGGCAATTATCGATGGCCGCGTCCATCACTGCGGTCTGGCGCGTATCGAAATCCCGATACAGCGCCGCGAGCAGGCCCGAGCGGGTGGTGAAGTGGTCGTAGACCACCGGTTTGGTCACCCCGGCCTTCTCCGCCAGATAACCCAAAGTCAGCGCATCGGTGCCCTCGGCGCGAATGATCTGCCAGGCAACATCGAGCAACTGGCGATTGCGATCTTCGCGCGACAGACGACGGCGCGGTTGGGCAGGGGAATCGGCTTCGGTCATTTCAGTGGTTGACATCGTTAATATACCAAACGTAACTTACTGTTCGTAACTTACCAAGAGTACATAGCCCTTGGTCAGCGCAAACTTACAGGAGAATTCCCATGCATGCATTGATTGTTGTGGCGCATCACGAGCCGCGTTCGCTGACCCACAGCGTGGCGACGCAGATTGCCCAAGGCCTGACCCGCGCCGATTCAGCCAACACCCATGAGATCGCCGATTTGTACGCGGAGGGTTTTCAGCCGGTGTTCGGCGCGGCGGATTTCGCCGTGCATCACCGTGAAGCGCAGCCACCTGCCGACGTGCTGGCGGAGCAGGCACGGATTGATCGAGCCGACGCGCTGGTGCTGGTATTCCCGGTGTACTGGTGGTCGATGCCGGCGCTGCTCAAGGGCTGGATCGATCGAGTGTTCAGCAATGGCTGGGCGTTTGATTTCGCTGGCGACCTCAAGCATGTGAAGAAGCTGCAGCGCCTGCGCGTGCATCTGGTCGGCCTCGCCGGCGCGGATGAGCGCACCTACGAGCGTCACGGTTACGGGCCGGCGATGACGGCGCAGATCGAGCACGGGATTTTCGATTACAGCGGGGCGACGGTGGTCAGCTCGACGCTGATGGTGGAATCGGAAGTGCGTGATCCACAGGAACATCTGCAGACGGCACAGCACATCGGCGCCCAGATGTTCACCTGAGTCGCACCCCTGTAGGAGCTGCCGAAGGCTGCGATCTGTTGATTTTTGAATGCAAGATCAAAAGATCGCAGCGTGCCGCAGCTCCTACAGGTCAGCGGGCGCCGGGCCAGCCGGCCCTGGCGAGGGCGGCGAGCAGCGTTTCTGATTCCAGCCCCGGCACTGCATGCCCGTTGCCCTCGGTGCTCTCGCTGGCGAGCAGTGCATTGATGATCGCTTCTTCCACCGCTTCGGTGGCGGCGAGGAACAGCTCACTGATGTGGTCGTTGTTGACCATGCGCAAGCTGTCGCAGGTCGGCGCGCCTTTGCCTTCGTACGCGGCGGGTGGGATGTGTTGGTTGCCGGTGGCGAAGGCGATGAAGATGTCGCCGCTGTGGTCTTCGTTACCGCCGCCGCTGCGCGCCAGGCCGAGGCTGGCGCGTTGCGCCAGACGCGTGCATTGATGCGGCAGCAATGGCGCGTCGGTGGCAAGGCAGACCACGATCGAACCCATGCCCGGATGCGGCAGCGCAGCACGCAGGAACGGTGAATCCACCTGTTCCATGTAGCGGCCCACCGGATAACCGTCGACCCGCAACTCGCTACGAATACCGTGGTTGGCCTGGACGATTGCGCCCACCGTCCAGCCGCCCTGAGCGCTGCTCAAACGCCGTGATGCGCTGCCGATTCCGCCCTTGAATTCATGGCAGATCATGCCGCTGCCGCCACCTACCGCGCCTTCTTCAACGGCGCCGTCATGCGCGGCACTCAGCGCTTCGGCAACATGCTCGGGCTTGACGTGAAAACCGTTGATGTCGTTGAGCAAGCCATCGAAGGTTTCCAGTACCACCGGCATGTTCCAGTAGAGGCGCCCGTCGTCCGGTTGCTGTTGGCGATCCAGCGCAATCAACGCATCGCGCACGACGCCGAGGCTGTGGGTGTTGGTGAAGGCGATGGGACTGGTCAGCAGCCCGGCTTCACGAATCCACTCAAGGCCGGTGGCGTCGCCATTGCCGTTGAGCACATGCACCCCGGCGAAACACGGTTGTTGGTTGGTCGAGCCACGGCGCGGTTCGATCACGGTCACGCCGGTGCAGATATCGCGCCCGCTGTCGCTGCGTCCACGCACGTTGCTGTGGCCGACGCGCACGCCGGGGACATCGGTGATGGCGTTGAGCGGGCCGGGTTGCAGCTGGCCGATGCGGATGTTGAGGTCACGGGCACGGGGTTTCATGGTTTGTCTCTCTATAAAAATCTGAAGGATTCACGGACCTTGTAGGAGTGAGCCTGCTCGCGAAAGCGGTGAGCCAGTCAACAAAGATGTTGAATTCAAAGACGCCATCGCGAGCAGGCTCACTCCTACAAGGGAAATGTGTTGGGGTTACTGGCCGTTCTTGACCTTGCTCCACACCCGCGTGCGCACCCGTTCGATGGCTTTGGGCAGCGGTTCAAGGGTGTACAAGGTCGCCATCGCCGCAGCGGTCGGGTAAACCGCGGGGTTATTGCGCGTGGCCTCGGCCACCAGCGGGGTCGCGGCGCGGTTGCCGTTGGGATAGGTCAGGTGATCACTGATCGGCGCGATCACTTGCGGGCGCAACAGGTAGTCGATGAACGCCAGGCCCTGAGCGCGGTTCGGCGCGTCCTTGAGCAGCACCAGCGTGTCGAACCACACTGGCGCGCCTTCCTTGGGCAGGCTGTAGGCGATCTTCACGCCGTTGTGCGCCTGCTCGGCATTGGTTTTGGCTTCGAGCATCGCGCCGGACCAGCCCACCGCCACGCAGATGTTGCCGTTGGACAGGTCACTGATGAATTTCGACGAGTTGAAGTAGGCAATGTGCGGGCGCAATTTGAGCAGCAGCGCTTCGGCTTTCTGATAGTCCTCGGGGTTGGTGCTGTTGGGTGGTAATCCCAGGTAGTGCAGGGCCACCGGGAGCATTTCCGACGGCGAATCGAGCATCGCCACCCCGCACTGGCCGAGCTTGGCGAGGTTTTCTTCCTTGAACAGCAGATCCCACGAATCCAGCGGCGCCTTGTCGCCGAGCGCGGCGCGCACCTTGTCGACGTTGTAGCCGATGCCGTTGGTGCCCCACAGATACGGCACGGCGTATTGATTGCCAGGGTCGTTGTGGGCCAGTTTGCTCAGCAGGTCGTTGTCCAGATTGTTCCAGCCCGGCAATTGATCGCGGGGCAGCGGGGCGAGGGCGCCGGCCTTGATCAGCGTCGGCAGGCTGTAGTTGCTCGCCACCACCACGTCGTAACCGCTGCGGCTGGTCAGCAATTTACCTTCGAGCACCTCGGCGCTGTCGAAGGTGTCGTAAACCGGCTGAATGCCGCTGTCGCGCTTGAAGTCGGCCAGGGTGGTGGGGCCGATGTAGTCGTACCAGTTGTAGACGTGCACGCTCGGTGCATCCGCGGCACTGGCGGCGAATGTGACGGCAAAACAGGCGAGCAGGCCAAGGTTGATGCCCCGGTTGATATAGCCACGACGACAACGCATGATGCGGCACTCCTGGCCTGCGGCAGGCCGGTGATTGACAGGAGTGCTCAGCCTATCGGGGCGGGCGCGCCTGACCCATTCCCATTATGGGTTACTCAAAAGGGGTAGAGCGTGGACGCGTTGTTGCAGGAGTTGCCGGTGCATCAGAGTCTGGCGCGGGTGTTCGCCGCCGTCGGCCAGGACGCTTTCTGGCGCGCGCTGGTCGACACGCTGCGGCTGCTGGTGCCGCTGGACAACGCGCTGGTGGCGCTGATGAAGGCGGGGCAGGCACCGCAATTGCTGATCGACTTCGACAGCAAGGGCCGCGCCGATGAGCAGGAAGAACTGGCCAGCTACAGCGCCGGGATGTATTTGCTCGATCCGTTCTATCAAACCGCCTCGACCGGCATCGCCGATGGCCTGCACAGTCTGGCCTCGGTGGCGCCGGACCAGTTCCTGCACAGCGAGTATTACCAGAGCTATTTTCGTTCGGTGGTGGGCGAAGACGAGTTGCAGTTCATGATCAACGTCGAGGGCGGCGTACTGGGTTTGTCACTCGGGCGCGCGTCGGCTTTCGATTTGGCCGAGCAGGGGCGCCTGTTGTGTGTGCGCGACTGGGTGTTGGCGGCGATGCGTCGCCATGTGCAGCTGTTACCGCCGCAAGGCGCTGGCACCGAGCCGGTGGCGGGGGATCTGGCAACATTGCTCGACCGCTTCGATGCGCGCCTGACCACCCGCGAAGTCGACACCGCGCGGCTGATTCTGCAGGGCTTTTCCAGCAAGGCCATCGCCCAGCAGATGGGCATCTCGCCGGAGACGGTGAAGGTGCATCGGCGCAATCTTTATCACAAGCTCAATGTGAACGGGCATGGCGAGTTGTTCGCGCTGGTGCTTCGCCCACCCCCTGCCTGAATCACCACAAATCCCTGCGGGAACTGGCATGTCAGCGATGACAGCCTACAAGCCGACCAACCTCCCAACTGAACGCACTCAATCCAACTGTAGGAGCCAGCCTGCTGGCGATGGCGGCCTATGAGCCAACCAATCCCCACCTGAATGCCCTCGGTCAAAATGTGGGAGCTGGCTTGCCAGCGATGGAAGCCGACCAACTTCCCAACTGAATGCACTCAATCCAACTGTGGGAGCGAGCCTGCTCGCGAAAGCGGTCTGTCAGACGACATCAAAACTACAGGAGCAAACCCGGCTCTCCACACACCATAAACGCACCCCTGCAACCACGTTTAAAATACACGAACCGTTACGCCCTAACGGCTACAACGCCTTGCGCCGTTACCTACGCGTACGCCAGAATCCGCCGGCTTACACGGCTATGGGCCGGGCTATATCGTTTCCCTGTCACT
>NZ_JBIVMY010000043.1:0-46734 GCF_044753325.1 Pseudomonas sp. NPDC088414
AGACGGCCGACCGCTACGGGCGCTACCTGCAAGCAGATTTCGACAAAGTCAGTATTGCCACCTTGCTGCTTCCTTCGGGGATGAACGGCGATGAGGACTTGAACCAGAAGTTCAAGCTCATGGACGACTTCGGCAAGTACCTGGACAAGCAGCGGCGTAAACGTCGCGAGTACATTTATTGTGGCTCGCTGTACGTTGCGCAGCAGAAGCTCGACATCAAGAACTGGCGCGACAGTCAGCAATCCCCGGGCTTCCTGGCGCCAGAACGCGCCTGGATGGACGAGATTGTCGGCAACATGGGCTATGTCGATGCCCTGCGCGAAGTCAGCCGCGAAGGCGACCAGTACAGCTGGTGGCCGGACAACGAACAGGCCGAGATGCTGAATCTGGGCTGGCGCTTCGACTACCAGCTGCTGACCCCAGGCCTGCGTCGCTTCGTACGCAGCGCACGCCTGCCGCGGCAGCCACGGTTCTCGCAGCACGCGCCGCTGATCGTCGACTACGACTGGACGCTGACCATCTAAGCGTCGATTTGTCGTTAAAAAATGCCCGTATCGCGAGATACGGGCATTTTTTATGCCGCGCCTTAAGCAGCCCAGACCTCAGACGGCGACAAAAAACGGCAAGGCCAGATAAAGCTTTATGACGATCACGTTGATGATGTCGATGAAGAATGCACCAACCATCGGCACCACCAGAAACGCAAGCTGCGAAGGCCCGAAACGCTGCGTCACCGCCTGCATGTTGGCAATGGCCGTTGGCGTTGCGCCCAGGCCAAAACCACAATGTCCTGCCGCCAGGACCGCCGCGTCGTAGTTACTGCCCATCACTCTGAATGTCACGAAAATCGCAAACAGCGCCATGACCAACGTTTGCGCAGCCAGGATGATGAATATCGGCAGTGCCAACGCTGCCAGATCCCAGAGTTTGAGAGACATCAAGGCAATTGCCAGAAACAGCGACAGGCTGACATTACCCAGCACCGACACTTCCCGCTCGAATACCTGATACAGGCCCAGCGCCGACAGCCCATTACGCAGCACCACTCCCACGAACAAAACGCAAACAAACGTCGGCAACTCGAACGCGGTTCCGTGCAGAAAACCATTCAGCAGATTGCCAGCCAATAAACTCACCGCAATCAATGCCAGTGTCTCGATAAACGAAAAGGGCGTGATCGAACGCTCCTTGTTCGGCTGCTCAAAACCCTTTGGCATCCGTGGCGTTTGTTGAGGCTGGCAACCGGGCACCGCAACGCGCTTGATGAGCAGGCGAGCCACCGGCCCACCAATCAAACCGCCCAGGACCAGGCCGAAGGTTGCCGAGGCGATTGCAAGCTCGGAGGCCGACGCAAGGCCGTACTTTTCACTGAATACCGTGCCCCACGCCGCCCCCGTACCGTGACCGCCCGCAAGCGTGATTGAACCCGTCAGGAGCCCCATCAACGGATCAAGACCCAACGTTGTGGCAAGGCCAATGCCCAACGCGTTCTGAACCAGCAAAAGCCCGGTAACCGCCAGTAGAAATATGCCGACTACGCGACCACCCTTCTTCAGGCTGGCAAAGTCTGCGCTCAAACCGATTGTTGCAAAGAATGCCAACATCAACGGCGTCTGCAGTGAAGTATCGAATCTGATTTCCATATCAAAAGTTCGCAACATCAATAAACCCAGCGCAACCACCAGTCCACCGGCGACGGGTTCAGGGATATTGTAATTACGCAGAAAACCGACTCGTGCAATAAGTCCGCGCCCCAGTAAAAGCACCAGAGAGGCGGCCACGAGCGTTCCATAAAAATCGAGCTGGATCATTGGGGTTATTCTTGGCTATATATTCATCAGGCGCACTTTTTACCCGCGCACGCCTATTGAATCGGCTGACTGTCTCAACACTGATTGATTTGGAATTCAAGGACCTTCGATGGCTTGAATATATCGAGATATTTCTGAAGCAACGTTACGCGGAGCAACCTTAACAACCGACAAGTCCTGTTGCCAAGGACTGAGATCGTGTTAAAGCATTGCAGTTGTGACTAAAAGTGTAAGAGTTAAATATATAAAAATTATCGACTACCGCTTGTCGCAGATAGAACTGTTCCTACACGAAAAAGTAATTATTCGAGTTGCAGAAACACAAATGCCCTGACAAGTCAGGGCATTTGAATTAAAACTTTGCGAATCACGGAGGCCTTGCACTGATCGTTATTTGATCAATCGCCAAGTGAATGGATAACGGTAGGGAAAGCCTTCGTTCGCCTTCACCCCGGCGATGATCGTCAGCACCAATGCGCCGATGGCCAGCAGGCCGAGCAAGAAGAAGCCGATGATCAACATCATCAGCAGCAGACAGATCGCGGCAGCAATCGCCACGGTGATCTGAAAATTCAGCGCCTCCTTGCCCTGAGCGTCGATGAACGGGTCGGTTTCGCGCTTCATCTGCCACAGGATCAACGGCCCGATCAGGTTACCGAACGGAATCCAGATCCCCAGCAAGGCGGACAAGTGACAAAACATCGCCCATTGGCGAACCTCCTGGCTCGGCTTGGGCAGCAACTCCTGCTCATCACTCATCACGTCCTCCTTGCGGGTTACGAACCTGCTCAGTCGGCCAGTGCAGCCTTTTGCAGTTCGAAGATTTCGTTCATGCCTTTCTTGGCCAGTTCCAGCATGGCGTTCAGATCTTCAGGCTGGAACGGCGCGCCTTCGGCGGTGCCCTGGACTTCGATGAAACCACCGGTGCTGGTCATCACCACGTTGAGGTCAGTCTCGGCGGCGGAATCTTCAAGATAGTCCAGATCCAGCACCGGCTCACCCTGATACATGCCGACCGACACCGCGCCGATCATTTGCTTGAGCGGGTCGCCGCCTTTCAGGCCGCCGCGCTTCTTGATCACTTTCAGTGCATCGACCAGGGCAACCATCGCGCCGGTGATGGAGGCGGTGCGGGTGCCGCCGTCAGCCTGGATCACGTCGCAATCGACGTACAGGGTCACGTCGCCCAGCTTGGACATGTCCAGCGCAGCGCGCAGCGAACGGCCGATCAGGCGCTGGATTTCCAGGGTGCGACCGCCCTGCTTGCCACGGCTGGCTTCACGCTGGTTACGCTCGCCGGTAGCGCGCGGCAGCATGCCGTACTCGGCGGTCAACCAACCCTGACCTTGCCCTTTCAGGAAGCGCGGCACGCCGTTTTCGACGCTGACGGTGCAGATGACTTTGGTATCACCGAATTCGACCAGTACGGATCCCTCGGCGTGTTTGGTGTAGTTGCGGGTAATGCGGATCGAGCGGAGCTGATCGGCAGCGCGACCACTTGGACGTTTCATAGGGAATACCTGTACTGGGGACGGAAAACTGCCGAGCATTATAGAGCGCTGCACCGCGCCTGGGCACGGGTTAAAAATTCCAACCGTCGACCCAGGGCCCTGAAACACGCATAACCGACGGCCTGCAGCCCTTTGTCACACCGTGTGTTTGGGCGCATCCGCCGCACTGCGCTACAATCCTGCGCCTTTGCTGCCAGTCGGCTTAAATTCATTGATATCGAGCCTGCGGAACATCCCTTCTGCGCCGATCTGCATTGCGAGGTCACCGCCATGGTGCACAGCATGACCGCCTTCGCCCGCGTCGAAAAAGCCGGCGTCCAGGGCACCCTGAGCTGGGAGCTGCGCTCGGTCAACAGCCGCTATCTGGAACCGCACCTGCGCCTGCCGGAGTCGTTCCGCGACCTCGAAGGCGCCGTGCGTGAGGCCCTGCGCCAAGGCCTTTCACGGGGCAAACTGGAATGCACCCTGCGTTTCACTGAAGAAAGCACCGGCAAGCCGTTGCAGGTCGATCGCGAGCGCGCCGCGCAACTGGTCGCCGCCGCCGAAACCATTGCCGGCCTGATCAACAACCCGGCAGCACTCAACCCGCTGGAAGTGCTGGCCTGGCCCGGCGTACTGGTGGCCGACGCGACTGACCCACAGGCGCTGAACGCCGAGGCGCTGACACTGTTCAATCAAGGTCTCAAGGAACTCAAGGCCGGCCGCGAGCGCGAAGGCGCGGAGCTGGCACGCCTGATCAACGAGCGCCTGACCTCCATTGAAGAGGACGTCGTGACCTTGCGTGAACTGGTGCCGCAGATGCTCGCGACCCAGCGTCAGAAAGTCCTCGACCGCTTCAACGACATGAAGGCCGAACTGGACCCGCAGCGCCTGGAACAGGAAATGGTCATCCTCGCGCAAAAGAGCGATGTGGCAGAAGAACTGGATCGCCTGAGCACCCACATCATCGAAGTGCGCCGGGTGCTCAAGTCCGGCGGCGCCGCCGGCCGGCGCCTGGATTTCCTGATGCAGGAGCTCAACCGCGAAGCCAACACACTGGGCTCCAAGGCCTTCGACCCGCGCAGCACCCAGGCCGCCGTCAACCTCAAGGTGTTGATCGAGCAGATGCGCGAACAAGTGCAGAATATTGAGTAAGGCAACAGACATGACCCACAGCACCGGCACCCTGTACATCATTTCCGCGCCATCGGGCGCAGGCAAGAGCAGCCTGGTCAAGGCTTTGACCGATGCCAATCCGGAGATTCGCGTCTCGATCTCCCACACCACCCGCGCCATGCGTCCGGGTGAAGTGGACGGCGTGAACTATCACTTCGTGACCCGCGAAGAGTTCGTGAAGATGGGCGAGCACGGCGATTTCCTCGAACGCGCCGAAGTCTTCGGCAACTTCTACGGCACCTCGCAAAGCCGCCTGCAGCAGACGCTGGACGAAGGTCACGACCTGATTCTGGAAATCGACTGGCAAGGCGCCGAGCAAGTGCGCAAGCTGATGCCGCAGGCACGCTCGATCTTCATCCTGCCGCCGTCGTTGCAGGCCTTGCACCAGCGCCTGACCAACCGCGGCCAGGACAGTGACGAGATCATTGATGGCCGGATGCGCGAAGCCGTCAGCGAGATGAGCCACTATGTCGAGTACGACTACCTGATCATCAACGACGATTTCGCCCATGCACTGGACGATCTGAAGGCGATTTTCCGCGCCAATCAGCTGCAACAGAAGCGTCAGCAGGTACGTTTCGGCAAATTACTGGCCGAACTGCTCGGTTAATCAACTCTTCCCAAAACCGCTGCAAGGGCTTTACATTGGTGCTTGCAGCGCGTTGAAGGGTCTGGTCAAAAAATCAGCGCTTCCCTAATCGCTGGTGATTTTTTAAACTGCTCAGTCCGCTCGCCCAACCGGGCAGCGCGCATATTGCATTCGCTCCGAGGAATACCATGGCCCGCGTAACCGTTGAAGACTGCCTAGAACACGTGGAAAACCGCTTTGAGCTGGTCATGCTCTCTACCAAGCGTGCCCGTCAACTGGCCACCGGCGGCAAAGAGCCACTGGTCCAGTGGGAAAACGACAAGCCGACCGTTGTCGCCCTGCGTGAAATCGCAGAAGGCCTGATGAGCTACGAGTTCATCGCCGAGCAGGAAATCGTCCACGAAGACCCGGTCTTCGCTGCGTTCGAGGACGAGTCCAACGAGGCCGTCTATGCCTTTGCCTGGTCGACGTAGCACGGCGCAGGAACACAGCCTACGGCAGGAGTCATCATGCCGAGCATAGACGCCCTCGCCGATCGCTTATCGACCTACCTCGGCAACGACCAGGTCAACCTGGTCCGCCGAGCGTATTTCTACGCCGAACAAGCCCATGACGGTCAGCGCCGTCGCAGCGGCGAGGCGTACGTCACGCATCCTCTTGCGGTGGCGAATATTCTTGCCGACATGCACATGGACCATCAGAGCCTGATGGCCGCGATGCTGCATGACGTGATCGAAGACACCGGTATCGCCAAAGAAGCGCTGCAAGCGCAGTTTGGTGAAACCGTGGCCGAACTGGTCGACGGGGTCAGCAAACTGACCCAGATGAACTTCGAGACCAAGGCCGAAGCCCAGGCCGAAAACTTCCAGAAGATGGCCATGGCCATGGCCCGCGACATTCGCGTGATCCTGGTCAAACTCGCCGACCGCCTGCACAACATGCGCACGCTGGAAGTGCTGTCCGGGGAAAAACGCCGCCGGATCGCCAAGGAAACCCTCGAAATCTACGCGCCCATCGCCAACCGGCTGGGCATGCACGCGATTCGTATCGAATTCGAAGACCTCGGCTTCAAGGCGATGCACCCGATGCGTTCGGCGCGGATCTACCAGGCGGTCAAGCGCGCCCGGGGCAACCGCAAGGAAATCGTCAACAAGATCGAAGAGTCCCTCGGTCATTGCCTCGCGATCGACGGCATCCAGGGCGAAGTCAGCGGTCGTCAGAAACACCTCTACGGCATCTACAAGAAAATGCGCGGCAAGCGTCGGGCCTTCAACGAGATCATGGACGTCTACGCGTTCCGGATCATCGTCGACAAGGTCGATACCTGCTACCGCGTGCTGGGTGCTGTGCATAATTTGTACAAACCGTTGCCGGGGCGCTTCAAGGATTACATCGCGATCCCCAAGGCCAACGGCTATCAGTCGCTGCACACCACGCTGTTTGGCATGCACGGCGTACCGATCGAAATCCAGATCCGTACCCGCGAAATGGAAGAGATGGCCAATAACGGCATTGCCGCCCACTGGCTGTACAAATCCAGCGGTGACGAGCAGCCGAAAGGCACTCACGCCCGCGCCCGCCAGTGGGTCAAAGGCGTGCTGGAAATGCAGCAACGTGCCGGCAACTCGCTGGAATTCATCGAGAGCGTGAAGATCGACCTGTTCCCGGACGAGGTCTACGTATTCACGCCTAAAGGCCGGATCATGGAGCTGCCCAAAGGCTCCACGGCAGTCGACTTCGCCTACGCGGTGCACACCGACGTCGGCAACAGCTGCATCGCCTGCCGGATCAACCGCCGACTCGCACCGCTGTCCGAACCGCTGCAAAGCGGCTCCACGGTCGAGATCGTCAGCGCCCCTGGCGCGCGGCCGAATCCGGCGTGGCTTAACTTCGTGGTCACCGGCAAGGCCCGTACGCACATCCGCCATGCGCTGAAACTGCAGCGCCGCTCCGAGTCCATCAGCCTCGGCGAACGCCTGCTGAACAAAGTACTCAACGGTTTCGACAGCTCGCTGGAGAAAATCCCGGCCGAGCGCGTCAAGGCGATGCTCAGCGAGTATCGCCTCGAACTGATTGAAGATTTGCTCGAAGACATTGGCCTGGGCAACCGCATGGCCTATGTCGTGGCGCGCCGCCTACTCGGCGAAGGCGAACAGCTGCCTAGCCCGGAAGGCCCGCTGGCGATTCGCGGTACCGAAGGCCTGGTGCTCAGTTACGCCAAGTGCTGCACACCGATCCCGGGCGACCCGATTGTCGGGCACCTGTCGGCGGGCAAAGGCATGGTCGTGCACCTGGACAACTGCCGCAATATCAGCGAAATCCGGCACAACCCGGAAAAATGCATCCAGCTCTCGTGGGCCAAGGATGTCACCGGCGAATTCAACGTCGAACTGCGCGTCGAGCTGGAGCACCAGCGTGGCCTGATCGCCCTGCTGGCCAGCAGCGTCAACGCGGCCGACGGCAATATCGAGAAAATCAGCATGGACGAACGCGATGGCCGCATCAGCGTCGTCCAGCTGGTGGTCAGCGTCCACGACCGTGTGCACCTGGCCCGCGTGATCAAGAAACTGCGCGCCCTGACCGGGGTCATCCGCATCACCCGCATGCGTGCCTAATTCACACCTAACAAGGAGTCATACATGACCAAGACCGTTATCACCAGCGACAAGGCCCCAGCCGCCATCGGTACCTACTCCCAGGCGATCAAGGCCGGCAACACTGTCTACATGTCGGGTCAGATCCCTCTGGACCCAAAGACCATGGAACTGGTTGAAGGCTTCGAAGCCCAGACCGTCCAGGTGTTCGAGAACCTCAAAGCCGTAGCCGAAGCTGCCGGCGGTTCGTTCAAGGACATCGTCAAGCTGAACATTTTCCTCACCGACCTGAGCCACTTCGCCAAGGTCAACGAGATCATGGGCAAGTACTTCGATCAGCCGTACCCAGCGCGCGCCGCCATCGGCGTTGCTGCCCTGCCGAAGGGTTCGCAGGTCGAAATGGATGCCATCCTGGTCATCGAGTAATGCGCGCGGCGCAGCCTTCAAACGCTGCGCCGACTGCTCTGCGGTAAAGAAAAGGTTTTGAAAGGATTCCACCATGCGCAAAGCGCTTGCTCTCTCGCTGCTCGCCATTTTCCTCGGCGGCTGTGCCAGCGACCCCGCCGACCGTGACATCAGCGGCACCTGGATCAACCAGGTGGCGATCGACGCTGCGGCCAAGGGCGGCCCCCTGCGCGAAGCGCTTCAGGCCTATGGCCCGAACCTGGAGTGGGACGTCAACACCAAGGCCGGTCAGGCCCGCTACACCAACGGTTTCGAGAACGTCGAAGGACGGCTGCAGGGCGAACAGTCCGGCGCCTGGAAAGTCGACTTCTATGGCAGCTCCGGCAGCGAACTGAAACGCGACGGCGGCCGGATGAAACAAGCCGCCACCGAAAACGAACCCGACCAGTTGTTCGATCGTGCGCAAATCCCCGTGCCGGAAGGTGCGCCAATCGGCGCCAGCTTCGAACGCGCGCTGTATTCGGCCTATCTGGGCGGCAGCTGGAAGATTGCCAGCGGCGACGGCGAAGGCAACACTGTGCAATTCCAGGCCGATGGCCAGGTCTCCGGTCTGCCCGGCGCCGACCGCTATGCCCTGTGCCTGGCAGGCGACTGCGCCTCGATGAACAGCGACCACGACAGCATGTGGCTGCAACTCAACGGCCAGGGCAACAACTGGATCTTTGCCCGCAAAGGCAAGGCGCTGGAGATTTTCCAGGCAGTGAACAGCGCACTGGCGGATGAAATGCCGCAGTTCACCCCGGGTGAGCGCAAGTGGTTGCTTGAGAAGCAGTAACCGCGCCTGAGAACAATATATAACCCTGTGGGAGCGGGCTTGCCCGCGATGAGGCCATCAGACTCAACACCTTAGTTGACTGCCAAGCCGCCATCGCGGGCAAGCCCGCTCCCACAGTGGTTTGTGGCGTTAGAAGGTCAGCACTTGCCTTCAAGAATCGCCGCATAACCTTCGCGATAACTCGGATAAGTCGGCGTCCAGCCCAGCGCCTTCGCCCGGGCATTGCTGCAGCGCTTGCTGCCGGTGCGGCGTACGCTGGCGTCTTCCGCCCACTCGGTAACGCCCAGATACTCGCGCAGCCACGCGACCACCTCGGCCAGCGGCGCCGGCGCGTCGTCCACACCGATATAGATATCCTGCAATGGCTCGCCGCGATGAGCCGCCTGCAGCAGAAACGCCATCAGCCCTGCTGCGTCATCAGCGTGAATGCGATTGCCGTACAGCGGCGGCTCGACCGCCACCCGATAACCGCGACGCACTTGAGTCAGCAGCCACTCACGTCCCGGGCCGTAGATACCGGTCAGGCGCACAATGCTCGCCGGGATGCCGCTGTTCAGCGCCACTTGCTCGGCCTCAAGCATCACCCGGCCGGAGTATCCGCTAGCCACGGTTTCTGATTGCTCGTCGACCCATTCCCCTTCCTGCTGCCCGTACACACTGCTGCTGGAAACGAACAGCAGCCGCTCAGGGGCCTGCCCAAAGTCATCCAGCCAGCTCAGCACATTCTGCAAACCCTGCACGTAAGCCGCACGATAACCGGCCTCATCGTGATCGGTGGCCGCCGCGCAATACACCAGATAATCCACCGCCCCGAATGGCCAGTTTTCCGGGCAGTCTTCCTTGAACAGGTCACCCGCCACGCCGATGACGCCATCCGGCAAACGCGAAATATCACGGCGCAGACCATGCACCTCCCAGCCGGCGGCCAACAATTGCGTAGCCAGACGACTGCCGACATCACCACAACCGGCAATCAAAACAGAAGGCGCGGACATCAAAAAACTCCCAGACGAAAGGAACAGACTAGCCCTCACAAAGGACGAACGGCTAGCAATGAAGGAAAAAAAGAAACTCTATTACTTTTGTTAACAAGAATTACTTGCAATAATGCACCCCACTTTTGTTCTCGGCCTCACGAGGCCTGGAAGAGCATCAACCGTTTTTTACTTCAGGTCCGGCCAGCATGACACGTAATCAAATCCCCGCTTCGCCAACCAAACGACCTCGCGCCTTCAGCGCGGTGGCGGCCCTGCTGCTCAGCCTGATGCTGGCGCCGACCGCCGCCTTCGCTGATGCCCAGGCGCCAGCCGCCCCGGCTGCCACCGAACAGCACGCCCCTGCCGCCGCCGCGCCAGCCACCACCGACCCGGTGCAGGCTGTAGACGCCAGCCCGGCCGACGCCCCTGAAGTGCTCGAACCCGACAACACCCTGGGCATGGCCCACGACCTGTCGCCATGGGGCATGTATCAGAACGCCGACATCATCGTGAAAATCGTGATGATCGGTCTGGCCATCGCTTCCATCATCACCTGGACCATCTGGATCGCCAAAGGCTTTGAGCTGATGGGCGCCAAGCGTCGTCTGCGTGGCGAAATCGCCGCCCTGAAAAAAGCTGCAACGCTCAAGGAAGCCAGCGCCACTGCGGCGAAAGAAGGCACCCTGGCCAACCTGCTGGTCCACGATGCACTTGAAGAAATGCGCCTGTCGGTCAACAGCCGTGAAAAAGAAGGCATCAAGGAGCGCGTCAGCTTCCGCCTCGAGCGCCTGGTGGCTGCTTGCGGTCGCAACATGAGCAGCGGCACCGGCGTCCTCGCCACCATCGGCTCCACCGCGCCGTTCGTCGGCCTGTTCGGTACCGTATGGGGCATCATGAACAGCTTCATCGGCATCGCCAAGACCCAGACCACCAACCTCGCCGTCGTGGCGCCAGGCATTGCCGAAGCGCTGCTGGCCACCGCGCTGGGCCTGGTTGCCGCAATTCCTGCGGTAGTCATCTACAACGTGTTCGCCCGCTCCATCGCCGGCTACAAGGCGCAGGTGTCCGACGCTTCGGCGCAGGTCCTGTTGCTGGTCAGCCGCGATCTCGACCACCAACCTGAGCGCAGCTCGCAGCCGCACATGGTCAAAGTGGGGTAATCGGCCATGGGCCTGCATTTGAAAGAAGGCGCAGACGACGATCTGGCCGAGAACCACGAAATCAACGTCACGCCGTTCATCGACGTGATGCTGGTACTGCTGATCATCTTTATGGTGGCTGCGCCGCTGGCCACCGTGGACATCAAAGTCGACCTGCCGGCCTCGACCGCCAAACCGGCGCCGCGCCCTGAAAAACCGGTGTTTCTCAGCGTAAAAGCCGATCAGCGCCTGTACATTGGCGACGACGAAGTCAACGCCGATACCCTTGGCGCCGTGCTCGACGCCAAGACTCAGGGCAAGAAAGACACCACCATCTTCTTCCAGGCCGACAAGGGTGTGGACTACGGCGACCTGATGAGCGTGATGGATAAATTGCGTTCGGCCGGTTACCTGAAGGTCGGTCTGGTGGGCCTTGAGAGCGCAGCCAAGAAATGATCACGACGCGCCATAAGCTGACGCGTTACAGCGGTAGCCTGGCCGTGGTGCTGGGCGTTCACGCGCTGGCCATCGCGCTGGCGCTGAACTGGACCGCCCGCCCGCCCATCGAACTGCCGCCGCAGGCAATGATGGTCGAGCTGGCACCGGTTCCGGCCCCGCCACCGCCTGCTCCGCCGAAAGTCGTCACACCGCCGCAGCCACCAGCTCCGGTTGAAGAGCTGCCGATTCCGAAACTGGCTGAAGCACCCAAGGCCGAGATTGCCGTACCGAAGCCCAAACCCAAGCCAAAGCCGAAACCGCAGCCGCCCAAACCGGTAGAGAAGCCAGAACCACCGAAGGAAAAACCTTCCGAGGAGAAACCGGCCGACACGCAACCGACCCAGGCACCGACAGAGAAATCCGCTCAGCCGGCACCGGGCCCGTCGCCCGCACAAATGGCAGCCAAAGCCAGTTGGCAAGGCACCCTGCTCGCGCACTTGGCCAAGTACAAGAAGTACCCGGCCAGCGCTCAGGCGCGAGGCAAGGAAGGCTTGAACCGTCTGCGCTTCGTGGTTGATGCTGAAGGCAATGTGCTGTCGTTCGAACTGGTGGGCCGCTCCGGCAACGCCGATCTGGACCGGGCCACCCTGGAAATGATCCGCCGCGCGCAACCGCTGCCCAAGCCACCGGCCGACATGCTGAACAACGGTTCGATCGAAATTGTTGCGCCGTTTGTGTACTCGCTCGAACGTCGTCGCTAAGTAGCAAGATCAAAAGATCGCAGCCTTCGGCAGCTCCTACAGGTATCCCGCCCCCCTGCAGGAGCTGCCGAAGGCGGCGATCTTTTGCTTTTCAGCTCATCCATAAACGGCAAACCCACATTGCCCGGTGTCGCATTCCTCACTCAGTCTGATAACGTGCGTCTATCGATTGCAGCCGTTATGCTTGGCCCGCAACTTCATGGACGCTTGCTATGACCCTCACAGAATTACGCTACATCGTTACCCTCGCCCAAGAGCAGCACTTCGGCCACGCCGCCGAGCGTTGCCACGTCAGCCAGCCGACCCTGTCGGTGGGCGTGAAAAAACTTGAAGACGAACTCGGTGTGCTGATTTTCGAGCGCAGCAAAAGTGCCGTGCGCCTGACCCCGGTCGGCGAAGGCATCGTCGCCCAGGCGCAGAAAGTCCTGGAGCAGGCGCAAGGCATCCGTGAACTGGCCCAGGCCGGCAAGAACCAACTGACCGCACCGCTGAAAGTCGGCGCGATCTACACCGTCGGGCCGTACCTGTTCCCGCACCTGATTCCGCAACTGCACCGGGTCGCCCCGCAGATGCCGTTGTACATCGAAGAAAACTTCACCCACGTGCTGCGTGACAAACTGCGCAACGGCGAGCTCGACGCCATCATCATCGCCCTGCCGTTCAACGAAGCCGACGTGCTGACCCTGCCGCTGTACGACGAGCCGTTCTACGTCCTGATGCCGGCCCAGCACCCGTGGACGCAAAAAGAATCCATCGACCCGGGCCTGCTCAACGACAAGAGCCTGCTGTTGCTCGGCGAAGGCCACTGCTTCCGCGACCAGGTGCTCGAAGCCTGCCCGACCCTGACCAAGGGCAACGACGGCGCCAAGCACACCACGGTGGAGTCCAGCTCGCTGGAGACCATCCGCCACATGGTCGCCTCCGGTCTGGGCATCTCGATCCTGCCGCTGTCGGCGGTGGACAGCCACCACTACGCCCCGGGCGTGATCGAAGTACGACCGCTGTCGGCGCCGGTGCCGTTCCGCACCGTGGCGATTGCCTGGCGCGCGAGCTTCCCGCGGCCGAAAGCCATCGAGATCCTCGCCGACTCCGTTCGCCTGTGTTCGGTGGCCAAGCCCGCCGCGCCGGTTACGGCCGGTTAAGCCAGGGTCATGACTGAGCTGTCGCAAGTGTCGGTGACGGCACTCAAGGGTGTCGGCGAAGCCATGGCCGAGAAACTGGCCAAAGTCGGCCTGGAAAACCTTCAGGACGTGCTGTTTCACCTGCCGCTGCGTTATCAGGATCGCACCCGCGTGGTGCCGATCGGCCACTTGCGCCCGGGCCAGGACGCCGTGGTCGAAGGCACCGTCAGCGGTGCCGACGTGGTCATGGGCCGGCGGCGCAGCCTCGTCGTGCGCATGCAGGACGGCACCGGCGGCCTGAGCCTGCGCTTCTACCATTTCAGCAATGCGCAGAAAGAAGGCCTCAAGCGCGGCACGCGGATTCGCTGCTACGGTGAAGTGCGCCCCGGCGCTTCGGGACTGGAAATCTACCACCCGGAATACCGCGCCATTAACGGTGACGAACCACCGCCGGTGGACGAAACCCTGACCCCGGTCTATCCGCTCACCGAAGGCCTGACCCAACAGCGCCTGCGCCAGCTGTGCATGCAGACCCTGACCCTGCTCAAGCCGAACACCCTGCCCGACTGGCTGCCGACCGAACTGGCCCGCGACTACCAACTGGCGCCGCTGGCCGACGCGATACGCTACCTGCACAACCCGCCCGCCGATGCCGACGTCGATGAACTCGCCCTCGGTCATCACTGGGCCCAGCATCGGCTGGCCTTCGAAGAATTGCTGACCCATCAACTGTCGCAGCAGCGTCTGCGCGAGAGCATGCGTTCACTGCGCGCGCCGGCGATGCCGAAGGCTACGAAGCTGCCGGCAAAATACCTGGCCAACCTCGGCTTCAGCCCGACCGGCGCCCAGCAACGGGTCGGCAACGAAATCGCCTACGACCTCAGCCAGCACGAACCGATGCTGCGGCTGATTCAGGGCGACGTTGGCGCGGGCAAGACCGTGGTCGCCGCCCTCGCTGCCCTGCAGGCGCTGGAGGCGGGTTATCAGGTCGCATTGATGGCGCCGACCGAGATCCTCGCCGAGCAGCACTTCATCACCTTCAAGCGCTGGCTCGAACCGCTGGGCATCGACGTCGCGTGGCTGGCCGGCAAGCTCAAGGGCAAGAATCGCGTCACCGCGCTGGAACAGATCGCCAGCGGCACGCCGATGGTGGTCGGCACCCACGCGCTGTTCCAGGACGAAGTGCAGTTCAAGAATCTGGCACTGGTGATCATCGACGAACAACACCGCTTCGGTGTGCAACAACGCTTGGCGCTGCGGCAGAAAGGCGTCGGCGGGCGCATGTGCCCGCATCAACTGATCATGACCGCCACGCCGATCCCACGCACGCTGGCGATGAGCGCCTACGCCGACCTCGACACCTCGATCCTCGACGAACTGCCGCCCGGTCGCACTCCGGTCAACACCGTGCTGGTCACCGACACCCGTCGCGTCGAAGTCATCGAACGGGTGCGCAGCGCCTGCGCCGAAGGGCGCCAGGCCTATTGGGTGTGCACGCTGATCGAAGAGTCGGAAGAGCTGACCTGTCAGGCCGCCGAAACCACGTTCGAAGACCTCACCGCCGCCCTCGGCGAGCTGAAAGTCGGACTGATCCACGGGCGCATGAAGCCCGCCGAAAAAGCCGCGGTCATGGCCGAATTCAAGGCCGGCAACCTGCAACTGCTGGTCGCCACCACGGTGATCGAAGTCGGCGTCGACGTGCCCAACGCCAGCCTGATGATCATCGAAAACCCCGAACGTCTGGGCCTTGCGCAACTGCACCAGTTGCGCGGTCGCGTCGGCCGGGGCAGCGCGGTCAGCCATTGCGTGCTGCTCTACCATCCGCCACTGTCGCAGATCGGCCGCCAGCGCCTGGGCATCATGCGCGAGACCAACGACGGTTTCGTCATTGCCGAAAAAGACCTCGAACTGCGCGGCCCCGGCGAAATGCTCGGCACGCGTCAGACCGGCCTGCTGCAATTCAAGGTCGCCGACCTGATGCGCGACGCCGACCTGCTGCCTGCCGTGCGCGATGCCGCGCAAGCGCTGCTGGAACGCTGGCCAACCCACGTCAGCCCATTGCTCGACCGCTGGCTGCGCCATGGGCAGCAATACGGCCAAGTGTGAGCACCGTCGCAGTTTGTGCAGGATCGTTCCGACAGAGCTGGTTATACTCCTGCCATTGTTTCAAAAACGGATACAGACCATGACTGACGCAGCTCTCGCCCCTGAACTTCCGCACGCGCCGTCTGTAATTCGGCTGCTGCTCGGCAAGCTGGGGATCGCCTACGAAGAAGTGCTCGACCACCACGGCCTCAACGCTTCGCGCAAGGTACAAGCCGTGTTGCTGGACGATGCCGTCGGCGCGCTGATGGTGCTGTTTCCGCAGAGCCAATTGCTGGACCTCAACCGCCTCGCCGAACTGACTGGCCGGCGCCTGACCGCCGTGTCCACCGAGCGCCTGGAAAAGATGCTCGGCAAACACAGCCTGAGCCTGCTGCCGGGCCTGCCGGCGCTGACCAGTTCGCCGTGCCTCTACGAAGAAAGCTTGCTGCGCGAGCCGAAGCTGCTGATCAACTCCGGCGAGCCGGGCGTGCTGCTGGAGATCACCAGCGAAGCCTTCAAGACCATGCTGACCAAGGCCAGCGCCGCCAATTTCGGCGAAGCCCTGAGCAGTATCCGCCCGAACCTCGACCGCCCGGACGATGACCGCGAGGAAATCACCCAGGCCGTGCAGGCATTCACCGCACGCCGGATTCAGCAGCGTCTGGAAGCGACCATCGAGATTCCGCCGCTGGCCGAGACGGCGCAAAAAATCATCAAGCTGCGGGTCGACCCCAACGCCACCATCGACGACATCACTGGGGTGGTCGAAACCGACCCGGCGCTGGCTGCACAAGTGGTGAGCTGGGCGGCGTCGCCGTACTACGCCTCGCCAGGCAAGATCCGTTCGGTGGAAGACGCGATCGTTCGCGTGCTGGGTTTCGATCTGGTGATCAACCTGGCGCTGGGCCTGGCCCTCGGCAAGACCCTGAGCCTGCCGAAAGACCACCCGCAACACACCACGCCGTACTGGCAGCAGTCGATCTACACCGCCGCCGTCATCGAGGGCCTGACCCGCGCCATGCCGCGCGCCCAGCGCCCGGAAGCCGGCCTGACCTATCTGGCCGGTCTGCTGCACAACTTCGGCTACCTGCTGCTGGCCCACGTGTTCCCGCCGCACTTCTCGCTGATCTGCCGCCACCTGGAGGTCAACCCGCACCTGTGCCACAGCTACATCGAGCAGCACCTGCTGGGCATCAGCCGCGAACAGATCGGCTCGTGGCTGATGCGCTACTGGGACATGCCCGACGAACTGGCCACCGCCCTGCGCTTCCAGCACGACCCAAGCTACGACGGCGCCTACGCCGAATACCCGAACCTCGTCTGCCTGGCCGTACGCCTGCTGCGCAGCCGCGGCATCGGCTCCGGCCCCGACGAAGACATCCCCGACGCCCTGCTCGAACGCGTCGGCCTGACCCGCGACAAGGCCAACGACGTTGTCAGTAAAGTCCTCGAAGCCGAAGTCCTGCTGCGCGAACTGGCCTCGCAGTTCAGCCAGGCCTAAAAACTTCGCGAGCAAGCTCGCTCCCACAAGGTTTCGGTGACCTCCTGTGGGAGTGAGCTTGCTCGCGAAGAATCCAACCCAATTTACCTGCCTGACACAAAACCTGTGGTGAGGGGATTTATCCCCGACCGGCTGCGCAGCAGCCGCAACTAGGCCAACAGGGTGTTTCAGGTAAATCGAGATCTCAGGTTTTGGGGCTGCTTCGCAGCCCATCGGGGATAAATCCCCTCACCACAACAGCCCCTCCACTCAAGCCCGTCTACTCAAGCCTTCGGCTTGGCCTTCCTCGGCTTCAAATACTTCATCAACCCCTGAAACCACATCACCAGCGCCGGATTCCCCTTCAGCTGAATCGACTTGTCCTGAATCCCCTGCATAAACGCCAACTGCTTGTTCTTCGCCTGCATCGTGGCAAAGGCATAACCCGCATCCTTGAACGCAATCGCAAACGCCGGCTCCGCCACCACGCCAGACTTGCTTGTGATGCGCTGATCCTTCACCACGAAATGCCGCGCCACTTTCCCGTCCAGCGTCTGCAGCTGAAACACCAGATCCTTGTCACCCAACTGCTGCTGGAACGCAGGATTTGTCCGGCTGGCCTTACCCATCAACAAACCCATCATCCACAGAAGAAAACGAAATTTCATGCGCACAGCCTCAAAAGGAAAATGAACGGCCGGGGCAGTGTAAGGGATTCAGACGATAACGCCACTATCGACCGCCATTGGAAGATGATGCAGCCCATTTCCCGCACGATGACCGCCAAGTCACACTTCTGCCCCCCACTTCCTACACCTGTTGAAACACATCCCTGTAGGAGCTGCCGAAGGCTGCGATCTTTTGATCTTCCAGCCTGCAAACCTATGGGAAATTTCCTGCAAGGCGTGGTGTTGTGCGTGAACTAGGCAGGCTGGAGCATGGTCGATAGCCTGTGTGTGTCACTGCAAAATCGGTGACTCGGACGTGCAAGTCCAGACTCGTCATGCATTCAGTTATGGCTATTCGCCGGGCGTTTTCCTATGCTCGCGAACTGTTATGGCGGCTGTGTATGGGAGGCCTTCGGGTCTGCCGGTTTCCGAGTCCGGTCTTGCACACCTATACACAGCTGCCACCCTCTCGAAGCAAGCGAATCGGTGTTGGCTCCATAACTCGGAAATAACTATGATCAAACCAACACCCAATCCCCCCGAAACCCCAGACATATCGCCCTACGAATCGCTGGAATCCAAGAAATTCCACGAGGCCGCCGAACGCGCCCTCGACCACCACTTCAAACCGCGCACCGAATCCCAACCCAAACGCGAAACCGGCCTCTTCAGCCTCACCCCCGGCACCGACGCCGAAGCCCTGATGGCCAACGCCTCCGAAGACCTCCTGTCCATCAGCGCCATCGCCTGCGACCTCGCCGACGACCTCCACGGCTCCCGCCGCTCGGTAGCACTGGCCCTGAGCAGAATGGCGGACGGGGTGCGATTGATGGTGGAAGGGACGCTCGACCATATTGAAGTGCGAAACCTGGCAGCCAAGTCGTAGCGGGATTTGCGGATGAAAAAAGGGGACGTTAAGTCCCCTTTCTCAATGAACCCCGGCTCACCACTGACAGCCTGTTTCTGGCGTAGCGTCCATGGTGATGTCTTGATCGAATGAATACTTCTTACCGGATTTGTAGTTCGTGTAGGTCATCCCGTAGATTCGGGCACCTTGGCTGACCATTTCGTATTCGCCTGTCAGCGACCCTTCGGAAACCTCCACCCAGATTATCGTGAACTGAGAGGGGCGCCCCTCCTCCATGACTTCCTCTTCGACACTCCGGTAGACAAGAGGAATCGCCTTTGGGGACTTTGTGTACCTAACCCCCGCTCCACTCCACCGGGAGACCGTGTCGTAATAGGATCGAAACTCGAAATTGATGTTGTTGCCTTCCAACGAACGGAAGCAAGAAACCTCGGTAGTAACCTCACCGTGGGCAGTCAGCGGTATCAAAAGAAGCGCAGAAATAAACGCAGACGAAGATTTCAAACCGATCATTCCTTTAGCGGTTCATGGGTAATTGAAAGCGCACCCTCACCGCGCAGTAGGCGACGTCTTCACGCAACAGACGGCCAGCCATCTCACAATGCCCGTCTGCGTACCTCTTCCAAAGCGGATCATCGAACTCATCCCCTCCCAGTCGCTCAATCGCGGCCGCTAAATTTCTCTCACGATCGTTCCCCGCAATCGCAGATGCGGCTTTATAAAAGCCATCTAGCGTTAAGCCCGTCTGCAGAGCAATCAACTCTCCCAACCGGGCATTGGTCGTTTGCACCAGGCACCCAAGCCTCTCGATTGGCGCCTCAGCGCCCGGCAAAGTGGATTGATAAAGCTCCTCGCAAAACGACTCTTTGAAACGCACCCAGTTCTTTTGCACATCTCTCAGATGGCTCTGCTCCGCAGGAGCCAAACTCGTCAGCGCTTTTTTATATTGCTCGTTCAACACAGTGTCGACCTTCTCGAAGGTTTGCTGCCCGCAAATGATCAAGTCGGGGTTGGAAAAGCTGTCTGGATTACACACTTCTGCGGCAAGTGCCGCAGTAGAGGTTGCCAATGCCAAGCAGCAGAGAAGAATCGAAAATCCTTTCACGCTATAACTCCTTCGATACCAATATGCCCAATGCGCATTTATTGAGCGATTTTTCGGCGGTCCTGGACATACAGCCAGATCAACGGCGGCAATAGCACGAGCAACGCAAAACCATCGAGCCACAGATGCGACCAGACCTGCCGTTGCGCTGAAAGCCACATGTCCTGCGGCGCCCATAACAGGATGCCGGCGATCAACCATCCCCACACTGCTGGAGCTTTCAAGCGATTACCCAAGTGCACCAACGCAAGCATGTACAACGAATAGCTTTGCAGCGTCGCGCCAAACAGCGCGAGCCACCAGACTTGTTGTTCGTGGCCGGCGGCGGGAATTTCATCTGCGCCCCAGAATGCGAGTTCGAGGGTGTGCAGGTAGCCGTCGAGTAATCCAGCATGCCCGGCCCAGGTCAGGGTGAGACCGGCGAGTATGTGCGCCATTGCGGCTGCGTAAAGCCAGAGCACTAACGCTGGGCGGAGCGAGGTAGAGAGGGCTGGCATTCCGTGTCCTGAGCGCATTCCTTGGGGCGGGAAGTTTAAAGGAAAATCCCGGTCGTCAGATGCTCAAGTATTAAACGTTTGAGCGTGACGGACTCAGGCTCAATACGTGCGGAAGCGCATCAAATGTCACCCCGACCTTCAGATGCAGTGACTGGCTTTGATAGGCTGCGATCCCAATCGCTTCACGCTGTCAATGCTCGGCTGATCACCTTTGTCAGCCGCCATTTGATAACAGGCTAACGCTCGGGACATATCCTTCGTTCCCAACTCACCACCCTCAAAAGTAGAAGCCAGATAACTCATCGCGTCTGTGGAACCCATGGTGATCGCCCGAATGACCTGCTCTTTTGCCTGCTCGGGATGGAGGCAAGGGCCGTTATAGTCAGTGGAGTTTCCCGAACAAAGAAACGTGGCATAGCCCAGCGCCCCACTTGGTATTTTCGAGGCCGCTTTGAACAACGCCTCTACCTTAGGGGTTTCCAACTGAGACGCCATCTGCGAAAGACTCAAGCGTGCCGCCGACAGGCTCGCCTTCGCATCACCCGACTCCGCAGCACATACATAATTCTCCAGCGACGCCTCAATCAACTCCGCAGTCAGCGGATATTGCTCAAGAAATCCCAGCCCTCCTAAAGCTTCAGCACGTTGTTCACAGAAATTCTCTGCGCGGCTCATTCCTGGATTACGTGTTGCGACAAGATCCTTCTCACTAATCGACCAATCCTCAATCCCCTCAAGCACCCAGCACGCCTGACGAGAGAAGTTGAAGATCTTGATATTACTGTTGCCCGCCGTTTATCCACCACCTTAACGTGACTGTCATCAACCTCTTCGATCTCGACTCCAGATGTCTTGCCGGACGTGATTGCTGCCATCAGCGGGTAGGTGAAATTGGCTCCACCGACACCCGAGGTTGAAGGTTCAAAGGTACTTCGATCCCTTCCCACCACCGGTTTCAGCACCAGCGACTTGACCGTCATCGCAGTGAGGCGGCGTTGTGATTCGCTGTTGGCGGAAAATGCTGTCAGGAAAGCAGGGAACTCCTCCGAAGGACAGGCACCGTTGGCCGGCGCTGTCGACGCGTTCTTGTCGGACGCAAGCTCAGGGACGATCTTGTCCAGATACGCCGAGCGCTCACGACTCATTCTGGCGATGCACGAGTTAACCGCGAACACATGCGCCGGCATCCCCGTCTCGATCTCGAATGCCTCCAAAGGGCAGTTCGCATCGCGCAACTTCAGCCATGCACGTTGCGATTCTTTAACCTTCGCTGCGTACTCCGCTCCCAATGCCGGATCCGCTCGATAATCAGACTCAAGCCGCGCCATCAATTGCTTGTAGCTGAGGTTCAACTGCGTATCGGCAGCCTTCTTCGCCGCCTCCGAGCAGGGCACCATTTCCAGGCTTGAGGCTACATGGCTGCAGTCGTCCTGCGCATAGGCCGCTGAAACCGGCAGTAGTAGTGCGACCAACAGCGTAAAAACAAAGCGGTTCACTGTGTTCATCCTTGAGTCATTCAGGCTTTGCGCTCGGCGAGCCGGGGCCAAACCACGTTCACGCATAATAAAGAGTAGCCTGCCCTATTAAACGCAAAACATTGGCAGCCATCGCTATTTAGCGCCATTTATTTTCTTGATATAAGATTTTATCAACCCTGCATTAACATAAGGAAAATGTTGCTCCTCACCTTCTTGATATCCTTCCATCCCACTCAGATTCTTATCAAATCGGACAAGCTTATTCACAACCAATTTATTGTCCGCACTTTTTTCATACCCATAAACTTGATAAAGGGTCCCGTACGTTCCAATTCCTCTGCTCGTAATTTCCCAAGAAACCAAAACAAGCACATTTTTTTTACCCTTAACTGGATAAAAGAAAATCGACTCAATTTTTGGGTCTGACCCAGCCACATCGTATTTATCGACAAGACTTCTATTTTTTTTATTGTCGACCCCAACAACATCCAGGACCAGAGAAACAGGAAACTCCTCGCTCGTCGTCTGCAGGAATGATAATTCACCCCCATTTACGACGTCAGTTCTAAACGGCCCTTGGATTACCGTTCCCTGAAGATAGTCTACATCTTGCGCACTGCTGGAGTTTGCCAGAAGGAAAACAAAAGCAAACATAAATACACGGAGCATATAGAACGACCTCTTAGTTAATGTTCATAAGTGCAGCGAGTGCTTGAAACCTACTGTTTCTGTCCGTATATCCGTTTTGCCCGCCATTCACCATTTGTGTGACGTCGACCACACTCCCCGTCTTGGCGACTTCGCACAATTTTGTGCCTCCTTGCCCAGTTTTGGTAAACCAAAAAACGAAGGCAGACTCAACTCCGTACTCGGTTGAGGAAATCAGGAGATCTGGA
This sequence comes from Pseudomonas sp. NPDC088414, assembly GCF_044753325.1. Taxonomy (NCBI): domain Bacteria; kingdom Pseudomonadati; phylum Pseudomonadota; class Gammaproteobacteria; order Pseudomonadales; family Pseudomonadaceae; genus Pseudomonas; species Pseudomonas sp. NPDC088414. The sequence goes on from NZ_JBIVMY010000043.1 coordinate 22,414, forward strand.
TTGGCCACGAAGTCCTGAATATCCGACGGATTTCGCTGATTATGCACATTAGTAAACCGTTGATACTCGGACTTTCCGGTTACCTGCAGCATTCCACGGCCACGATATCGATAACCGTCTCGACTAGCCTCATTGCCATTACCCATTCGATCCGCGTAGACGTAACTGGCAAGATTTTCAGCATTCATCGCGTAATGACTTGTTTCTGACCAAAGCTTGCTTCTCAACACACCAAAATCGCAGCTATCCGTTTGCTCATTATAGCCATTCACATTGTTTTGCCGTCGGCACCCATAGGTCTTCTTCATTTGCCGGGCACTATAATTCAAGCCCTCTTCAATAATCCTGAATTGACTTTCATGGCCGACTTGGGAAAGGAAATGCGCAATAGCTTTAGGTTGCTCAAGCTTATACGCCGCGGCATATTTATTGAGATACGGCAAAATACTCGAATGATGTGATTCAGCCCCTGCTGGGTTAGCGGCCCTAAGCATTTCCAAGGTAATCAGATCACGTGTAGCAGTGAAACTTCCAATAAGTGCAATCGGGTGAATATGCCGAACATTTGTATCACTGGTAATTCCATGCTGCCCGATAAGCTTGTCCCACCAACTCAACGTCTTAATTCTTGCTTTTTCTTCAATCCATTCATTGTGTGGCTCTGTTTCAGTGTGACCCATTAACTCATCCAGAGAATCCCATTTTTCTTGTTTGAATTGCCACTCGTTTTCATAGCGTGTAACCATCTGAGAAATCGGCTGAGCGAACCATGGTTTACTCAAAGCCTCTTTTATTTCCGAAGGCGTGAGTTTTTTATCGCCGTTTCTGTCTAGAATTTTGTAAAGATTTTGCTTTGTAGAACCTTCTTCGGCGTTACCGATATTAGGCTGATAGTTAGCTTGCTCCTCCTCACTAAGACTTTCCTGCGCATGAAGAAACGCGGCCAAATGATCTACGTTACTCCCAGCCTCATCTATAAAACTAAAACCCTCCCACTCAAATGGTGAATGGCGTGACAACGCAGTATCCGGCTCTGCAAACCAACCGCTGATTTCATTCCCTTCGGCATCCCCCAGCAACCCATCCAGACGCCACCAAAGCGTATAGGTAGTGGTTCCACCCATCACAACAGGAACTTTTATCTTTTTTTCCGCGGGTAGCGCTTCCAATACTCCGACTGGGATAAAGAAGTCATAGCCAACCTTTTTGTGGGGATCGGTCACTTTCGGAGGATTTGTTGCGCTCATTCCTTGCGTGTGAGTAACCAACACACTGTCTTTTGGAATCTTTACGAGCGTTTTTCCAGCGGCAGGCATTCCCGCAGCTTTCTCTTTACTCAGTTCAGTAAATGCCTTTACGTCCTCGCAGCTGAACACCTCAACGTGCAACAGATTCTTGGGCGCCGAATCCGAATGGTTTTGATATTTGCCTACGTGACCGATCAGACTCCCCGCCGTAATCGGGAATGGAGTCGCCAAAACATGTACCGAGTCCTTCTCGGCTGGCTCACTTTTGGCTTCAAGGTTCCCCTCCCAGACATACCCAAGTACCTCAGCAGGCGCCAGCGGAGGAATAGCACTCCCGCTGACAATCTCCAACAGTTTCTGGTACTTACCACGCGTCCCATCGCTCCCGATTCTGACTTGCGTGCCGTGGGGCAAAATGGCTTTTTCAGCGCCAGATCGACTTGCAGAAGCGCGAACAACCAAACCTTTCTGCGGTGGGTTCATCGGGTCTTTTGCAGCGGCGCCAATGACGTAAGTGTTGGGTGTCGGGCCCGCCGTCATTTCTCTCTTGAAAACCCAGCCTGCTCCGGGTTGGAGATTGGTATTAGCCGGCGTGACGCTGACCACCTTGAGCCAACCGTTTTGCTCTTCCCCCGTCTCGACGACCGTACCGCGACTCAAAACCGTTAGCACGGTTGCGTACCCAGGCTTGCCACGCGGTTCCTGACGAACGCGCAAACCGAGGATTTCGTCGTCGGCCGTTGCTTTGACTTGCAACGTACCACCTCCCCAAAAGGACGGTCGCGATAATGCCGGAGTTTCCTCGTAGTTCTTCCACTGCAACAAATGCATGTAAAGGCTGAAAAAAATCAGGCTTGGACCAGGTGCTGACGGCGAAGCAGGCGATCCAGCAGGAGCTGGGGTCGCAGGTTGCACCGGCACTTCCAAACGATGCTTAACCAAAACAAAACCCGTCGAAAACTCGGCCTCAGCCGTACCGTAGGCGGATTTCGGGTACGTGCTATCAATGCGATAAGCGACTACTTCACCGTCAGCGATGCATTTGACTTCTGCCAGGTCCGGCACTAAACCCGAGGCTTCATCGAAATGAATACCACCATGCCAAAGACCATTGGCACCCAACGGGTAGAAACCATCTTTGGCCTTGGCTAAGGCCTTGTAGAACTGCTGCGGATCCGTCGTCCCTGCCGCTCCAACTTTTAATGGATACGACCATTTTTCTACTTTCTTGCTGGTTGTCTCTGTCATTACCAATTACCTGAATTCTGATCCCTGGTGGCTTGGATTGCCGTCAATGTCTTACCCGGAAAAATTGAGCATCCGCTTCGGCTTGCGTTTGATTTTTTCCTCAGACGCATTCCCCAACGCCTGATCCATCAAACTCCCCGCCTTATCCTTATCCGCCGCCCCCGGCAGCACCGGCGGCTTAATCCCGATGCCAGTCCCACTCCCCGGCGACCCACCGGCATTAATCTTCACCACCGGCCCAACCACGGTCACACCACCACCATCGAGCTTGATAAAGCTCCCACCCCCAAGAATGGTCAGCTCTGTCCCCGCCTCAATAACAATCTTGTCCCCAGCCTTGAGGTGAATCTCTTTCCCCACACTGGTGAGCTGCGCCGTGCCCAGCTTCACATGCTGGTTCTGCCCAACCGTCAGGTGATCATCCAGCTTCGCCTCAATCTTGCGGTCGGAGATCGTGGTGCGGTGTTCTTCAGCCTTCAGCTCGGTGTAGGTGTTCTTCACCACGGTGTCGTGGCGTTCATTGCCGACGCGGATTTTCTGGTCGTGCTCGATGTTTTCATCCCAATCGCGCTGGGCGTGGATGTAGATCTGCTCCGCGCCTTTTTTGTCTTCGATGCGCAGCTCGTTGTAACCGCCGCCGCCCGGGGAGCTGAGGGTTTTGAACACGCTGCGGGTTTTGTTTGCCGGCAGGGCGTACGGCACCGGGTTTTCCTTGTGGTACAGGCAGCCGGTGACGAGGGGGTGGTCGGGGTCGCCTTCGAGGAAGGTGACGAGGACTTCCATGCCGATGCGCGGAATGCTGATCGCGCCGTAGCGGTCGCCGGCCCAAGAGCTGGAGACGCGTAGCCAGCAGCTGGTTTTGTCGTCGGCCAGGCCTTCGCGGTCCCAGTGGAACTGGACTTTGATGCGGCCGTATTGGTCGCAGTGGATTTCTTCGCCTTTGGGGCCGGTGACCATGGCGGTCTGGCTGCCGAGCACGCGCGGTTTCGGGTGTTCGAGGGCCGGGCGGTAGAACACGTCCCACGGGGTAGCGAGGAAGGTGTTGCGGTAGCCCTGGTGGAAGTCGTCCTTGTTGTCGGTGGTGTCGCTGGTCACGCCTTCTTCGAGGACTTGCGGCTGTTTGCCTTCGTGGAAGATTTCGGTGAGCAGCCACAGGTCGTTCCACTCGCTGCGCGGGTGGTCGGACAGGGCCATGAAGTGGCCGCTGACCAGTTTGGTCTGGTCGCCACGACCTTCGGCCTGACGGTAGTCGGCGCGGTGGCGTTCGAGGGCGCGCTGGCTGAGGAACTTGCCGCGCGCACGGTCGATGAAGCGGCCCGGGTAGTCGTAGTCTTCGAGATCCGGTTCAGTGCTTTCGCCATCCGGCTTGTAAGCCGCTTCCATCTGCAGGCGCGGTTTTTCGAAGTCGTAATCGCGGCGCGTGGTGCGGCTGGTGCGGGTTTCCAGACGCAGTTTGAAGCCTTTGATCACCGGCTCTTCGGCGACCATGCCGCTGCCCTGTATGTAGGCGGTCGGCTGGCCGAGATCGGGGAACACGGTCTGGTCGTCGCCGAACACCAGCAGGTGAGCCTTTTCGCTGTGCTGGAAGTGGTAGTGAATACCCTCCTCTTCGCACAGGCGCTGAACAAAGTGCAGATCGGTTTCGTCGTACTGCACGCAGTAGTCGCGATCCGGGCACGGCTGGCTCAGCTGGAAGCTGTAGGCGTTGCCCTTGATCCCGTGTTCGTCGAGGATCAGCGCGATGATTTTCGGCGCCGACATCTGCTGGTAGATGCGCTGGTTGGTGCGGTGATGCAGGTATTGCAGTTGCGGCACCAGCGACACCTTGTAGCGGGTCAGGCGCTTGCCGGCATCGCCCTGAGCGACGCGGTAGATCTGGCCGTGAATGCCCGAGCCCTGTGGATCGAATGCGAGAAACGCCTGCTTGTGCAGGAGCTTTTCCAGGTCCAGGTCGGGGTTTTCGCTGACCAGTTCGAGGTCGAAACGAAACGGCTGGCTGATGCCTTCGGTGCCGGTGAACGACAGCACTTGCAGGTCGCCCACGTAGTCTTCGACCTTGAGGCTGAAGTGGGTTTCGTTAGCTGGGTTGAACATAAAGCGCTCCCTGTTCGAATGTCGTCCGTTACGCCCGAAGTCGCAACCGTTGCAGCCAGGACGAAGTGGCGCCCAAGGCGTCACGCAATTGGTCGGCAGTGATGGTGCGTTCTGCCGCGTTGAAGCTCAGCGCGGTTCGCAGCGCTGGCCAGCCGTGTTTCGGTAAGTTCGCCGGGGCTTGCAGTTCGCGCTCCAGGTGCTCGTCGCGGGCCTGGGTCGAGGGCAAGCGGCGGAACGGGTGTTTGCCGCTCGCCAGTTCATAGATCACGCAAGCCACGCCGTACACGTCCGCGCTGGCCGACAACGGTTGGCCCTCAAGCAGTTCGGGGGCGGCGTAGCCCGGGGTCCAGGCGTTGAAGCGCTCGCGGCTCAGGTGCGGCAGGCCGGGCAACACGCCCTCGTCTGCTTGGCCGAGACCGAAGTCGAACAGGCGCAAGCCGTCTTCGCTGAGCATGACGTTGCTCGGTTTCATGTCACCGTGCAGCACGCCGCGACGGTGGGCGTAGGCCAGCGTATCGAGCAGCGGCAGCGCAATGTCGCGCGTTTCTTTCCACGGCAGGCCGAGAGGCCGCTCGCAGAGCAATTTGTCCAGGGTCAGGCCACGCATGTATTCCATGGTGATGAAGGCCCGCTGGCAGTCGGTGTCGACTTCAAAAGTATGTGCACGCACGACGTTGTCGTGGCGCAGGCGTCGGGTCAGGGCGAACTCGCTGTAGAGCAAGGCACTGGCGTCCGGCGATTCGGCAAATTCTTCGCTGAGGATTTTCAGCGCAATGTAAGGGTCGGGATCGCCGAACTGCTCGTGCAGCAGATCCCGCGCCCGGTAAACGGCGCCCATGCCGCCGGCCCCGAGCAGACGCTCGAGGTGATAGCGGCCGGCGAGTACGTCCGGCAATGCACCGATGCTGGCCTTGGTCGGCGCCAGCAACGGCTCGGCGTTGTTTGCCTTGGCGAAGGCGAAGTAGGTCAGGTTGCTGGCCTGCTCTTCGCTCATTAGTAAGTCATCGACTGAGGATTCGATTTCAGTCATTGGCGGATCACCACGGCAGTCAGGTTGTCCCGGGCGGCGCCACGCAGGGCGCCGTCGAACAGACGGTCCAGCGCCACATGCGGCGCGCTGAGGCTGAGGGCGTTGCCGAGGGCATCGCTGCTCAGGCCCTGATACAAACCATCGCTGCACAGCAAAAACGCATCGCCCGGATAGACCTCGAGTTCGAGGACATCCAGGGTCAGCTGTTCGGCGGCGCCGACGGCGCGGGTCAACGCCTGAGCCGCCGGGTGCGCTGCCGCCTGTTCGACGCTCATCTGTTGCTCGTCGATCAATTGCTGTTGCAGCGAATGGTCCTTGGACAGCTGATACAGCCGCTGCCCGCGCCACATATAGCAACGGCTGTCGCCGGCCCAGATGCAGGCCGCACGATTACCTTCCACCAGCAGCGCCACGACGGTGCTGCCCATGATGCTGTCGTGACGCCCGGCGGTGACCGTCAACTCCTGCCCCAAGCGCCGGTTCAGCCAGTGCAGGCACTGGCGGATGGCTTTGAGGCGTTCGTCGAAGTCCTCGTGTTGCGGCAGTTCAGCCAGGCTGGCGACGATCAACTGGCTGGCGATGTCGCCACCCTGATGACCGCCCATGCCGTCCGCGACCACCCACAGCCCCTGCTGTGGCGAGTCGAGGAAGGCATCTTCGTTGCGCGCCCGCACCTTGCCCGGGTCGGTACGCGCCGCGCTGCGCCAGGGACTGGCCACCAGCATCAGAGCTGCACCGGCATACGGAAGGTGCGCAGCACGCCCATGTCGAACGGGTTCGGCGTGCGCTGGCTGGTCAGCAGGTAGTTGGCGCGCAGGCCACCCACGTCGGCTTTCAGCACCAGCACGTCGCGACCGGTCAAGTACTCGGTCTGCATCAAATCGAACAGACGGAACAGCGACCATGGGCCGGAGTTCTTCTCGATGCCGATCGGGCGCCCGGCCATCTTGTCCATCACCAAGCTGGTGCGACCGTCTTCAGCATCGGTCGGCCACTTGAACGTCATCGGAAGGATCGGACCGTGGCGGTACTCCATGGTCTTGTCGCCGAACTTGAACTCGGAACGGCTGACGGCCGGATCGAGGGTGTACGGCTCCAGTTTGAACTGCACGGTCGGCTCGGCCGGGTTGATCGAGAAGAAGCTCTGACGAATCGTCAGGGCTGCGGCCATCTGGTCGAGATACATCTTCGATACCGGCAGGCTGTGACCGTCGACGCTGCGCATCCGGTAGTTGCCCGGATCACCGCTGACGAACGGACGCATGTAGCTGTCGAAGAAGCGGTCGACGGTGCCTTGAGCGCGGAAGAACTCGCGGAAATCGCTGATCGCCACATCGCTGGTGCTGCTGGCGCTGAACGGATAACGCTTGCTGATGGTTTTGCCATACACGCTGTACAGCTCGTTCTGATAACGGCCGTTCAGGTATTGGTAAGCGTCGTTGAGCACCAGGCGCCACGAGTCTTCGGCCAGCACGTTGAACCACACGCTCAGCGGACGCGGCAGGCGACCCGAGGCCGCACGCAGGTTGGTCAGCGCATCACGCTGGCCGCTCATGCGGGTTTTCGCCATTTCGAACGCGGCTTGTTCCGGCGTGCTGGAACGGGCCAGACCGGACAGTTGCAGTTGCAGGTCGTTGAGCGCGCTGATGGCCGGGGTCAGGTCAGCGGCCGGGCCGTTGTTGTCATCGAGCAAACGATGCAGCGGCTCGAAGCGGCGTTGCAGCGACTTCTTCGCGGTGTCCGGCAGGCTTTTCGCCACGGCCATCGCCGAAGCCTTGTCCGCCACGGCAGACGCCAGTTTGCCGACCTTGCCCAGTTTGCCCTTCTGCCCTGCCAGTGCATCGGCAGCATCACCGGCTTCATCCACCGGATCGGCAGCCGCCGGGAAGCGCGTGTTCTCGCGCACTTCAGTGAGCAACGCCAGCACCGGCGAGTTGGCCGAAGTCAGGCCCGCCAGTTGCTCGGCGCCTTCACCGGCGTCGCTGATCGGCGGCAAGGCCACCTGGCCGACGGCTTCGCTCCAGTAGTTGGCGTAGTCGCGGAAGTACAGCTGTTCCAGCTCGACCATCAGGCGACGCAAGTCCATGTCGCTGATACCCGCGCCCTCGCCCAGCACCCAGTTGTCACGCAGGATGTCGGTGACCAGCGCCGAACCCTGCACCGAGAAATACTGCTGATAACCCTGCTGGGTGTAGAAGCCCGGGATCACGTATTCGGTGCCGATGAACAGCGAGCCCTGCGGGCCGAGGTGTTGGCTGAAACGGTATTCCGGCAGGTTGCGCGCCTGCTCACGGAGCATGCGGTAGACCACGGTGGCCAGCGATTCGGCGCGCAGCACCTGACGTGCCTGAGTCACCAGTTGATCGTTCAGTGGGTAGATGAACGGCTGCTTCAGCAGGCGCTCAAGGTGAGTGTTCAGGCCGTTCTGCACCGCGGTGTTGCCGGTGTAGCGCTGCGACCAGTCAGTGGCGACCCAGTCCTTGAGCCACGCCGCGTCACGACGGTCTTTCATGTTCAGCATCAGGTACGCACGCAGGCTGTTGAGCAGCTTGTCGCGGTCCTTCATGTTGGCGCGGATCTGCCCTTCGAGCATCGTCGCGACCCGTGGCAGCAATTGCGCTTCGAGCTCATGCTCGTAGGCTTGCCTGACCACCGGATTGACGTCTTCGCCCTGATACAGACCGCCACGCTCGTGGTACGAGACGTCGCCCTTCTTCGGGAACACCTGAGTCGCAGCGTAGCTGGTGTCGAGGGTCTTCAGCACGCCCATCGCGTCATCACGCGGGGTCAGCGCCGAACGCTGCTGAGTCCAGTTCTGCGCCAGCGTGCGCAGGTTTTCCAGACGCTCGTAGTTGGCCGAGAAACCTCCGGCCCAGAGCATGCCGAACAGCGCCAGTGCCGCCAGTGCGCCGACGTACAACGCCCGCTGGCCCCAATGGATGCGGCTGCGCTCGCGCTTGTCGAGGCCGGCCAGATCCGACTCCGGAAAAATCACCCGGCTGAACAGATGATGGATGAAGCGCGAACGGCCGCTGCGCAGGGTCGGCAGCACGCCGGCACTCATGCCGAGGCTGGCGCCGATGCCGGCGGTAGTTGCGTCCATTTCCTGGGTCAGGTGCGGCGCACTGGTCAGGTAGAAACCCCGCAGCAGCGACGCACGCTGGTAGCGATTGCCGGTGAACGCCATGTCGACGAACAGGCACAGGCGCTCGCCGATTTGCCCCAGTTGATGCGGGAAGTCGAGGATGCGGCCACGGCGCTGGGTATCGCGCTCGGAGTGCATGCGCATGATCACCTGATTGTTCAGGCGCCGCAGCAGCTCTTCGAACTCGCCGCGCAGCACAGCCACGTCGGTGCCGATCTGATCCTTGCGGAAACTGGTGCCCAGCACCTGATCGCTTTCTTCGCGGGTCAGTTGATCGAAGAACTCGTCGAAACCGAGCAGCTTGTCGGCCTTGCTCAGTACCAGATACACCGGCACGTCGACGTGCAGTTTCTGATAGACGTCTTGCAGACGACCGCGCACCTGGCGCGCCAGGGTGTCGATGTCCTGCTCGCTGCCACCGATCAGGGATTCCACCGGAATGGTCACCAGCACCCCGTTCAACGGACGCCCGCGACGACGCTTGCGCAGCAGTTCGAGCAAGGTGGTCCAGGCACTGCCGTCGACTTCCGCGTCCGGCTGCGTGGTGTAGCGCCCGGCGGTGTCGATCAGCACACCGTGGTCGGCGAAGTACCAGTCGCAATGACGGGTGCCGAGGGTGTCGCGGGTCAGCTTGCGGTCGATCTTGTTGATCGGGAATTCCAGCCCGGAGAAGTCCAGCAGGCTGGTCTTGCCGGAAGCCTGCGGACCGATCAGCAGGTACCACGGCAAGTCATTGCGCCAGCGTTCGCTGCGGCCGCGATACAGGCTCGAAGTCTTCAGGGTTTTCAGCGCGTCCTTGAAGCGCGCCTTCAACTCTTTCTGCTCTTCTTCGATCAGCTCGTCACGACGGATGCGATCCTGGCCATCTTCGGTTTCTTCGACGGCTTTCTTGCGGATGCCCGCGCGCCAGCTGACGAAGACCATGGTCAGGCCCCAGATCAGGAACAGCACGGCGATGGTCAGCAGACGCGAGGTCGCGCTTTCCCAGAACTTGTAGTCATCCACCGCCAACAACGGGCCGACGAACCACACCAGCAGCGCCACGAACAGCACCAGCAGCAAGGTCCAGACCCAGGTCTGGCGCAGGAAGGCGCCGACTTTCTTGAAAAACTTTTTCATCACACGTCCCTGTTACGGCTGCGACTGCGGTTGAACCGCGGCCGGATCAAGCGGCTGATAAGGTTGCAGAACGGTGTCGCGCTGCTCGCCCAGGACCCAGGCGAAGCCCGAATACATGACCACCAGGCAGACCAACGTGAACAGCACCACCATCCACGCCGGCACGATGCGCACCAGGTTGCGGCGCTGATCGTTGAGGCCTTCCCAATGCGGCGACAACTCGCGCGGCACGTCGCCACGCAACTGACGGATCTGCCGGTACAGGGCGTCGCGGATGCCTTCAAGCTCAAGCATGCCACGCGCCTGCACGCGGTACTTGCCCTCGAAACCGAGGGACAGGCACAGGTACATCAGCTCAAGCATCGGCAGGTGTTTGACCGGGTTCTTCGACAGCCGATCGAGCAGCTGGAAGAACTTCTCGCCACCGAACGTCTCGTTGTGGAAGCTGCTGAGCAGGCTCATCTGCGACCACTCGCTTTCGTTGCCCCACGGCGTGGTCACCACAGCTTCGTCGACCACGGTGCAGAGCACGTAACGCGCGGCCATCACCTGGCTGCTTTCGGCGCCGTTGTGCAACGCGCGCACTTCAAACAGCTTGAGCCCGGCGGTCAGGCGCTCGTTGAGCGCGTAGAGGTCTTCGCGGGTTTCACTGTGCTTGAGGCGCACCACTTCCGAGAGCAGTTCGGACGACGCCGCCACCAGCGAATTGAGGCTGATGTTGAACGCCTCCGCCGGGCGCAGGCGCGCGGCGTAGATCATCCGTTCTTCCAGTTGCTCGAAGCGCGGCGGCGCGGCGAAGTCGGTCAGCGGACTGGCTGCCGGTCCGTGGCCCTGACGATCGAGCAGGACGGTTTTGTCGTCCTGGTTGTAATCCGTTTCCTTGATCATGTCGGTCAGTTCCTGATGGCCCAGAATTTCAGTTCAAGCTCGGCGAATTCGCCGGACACGTGGAACGCGAAGCCGCCGGAGCGCTCGAGTTGCGCCAGGTCTTCGGAACTGAGTTCGAGGATGAAGTAGGTTTTGTTCGAGTGGAACGCGATCTGCCGCGGGGCCACCGGCAACGGTTTGACCTTGATCCCCGGCAAGTGCAGGTTGACCAGTTGGCGGATGCGCTCCACCGGGCCGACCTTGAGGTGCGCCGGCAAGCGGTGGCGCAGTTCTTCGGAGTCGCAGTTGGCACTCGCCGCCAGCACGAACGATGCCGAGCCGAGCAGTTTGTGGTCGTGCAACGGCGACACGATGATCCCGTACTGACGCGCTTGCAGGATCAGTTCGATGGCGTGCTGTTCGAGCACCATCGACAGCACCTGACGAATCGCTTCCATCAGTTTGCGGAAGCTCGCGCCCTGATCGGCGTGGGAATAGCGGCTGTCCAGACGCGGGCGTTTGCTGTCACTGGAGAAGGTCGCCAGATCACCGAGCATGGTCAGCAGCGTGCGGTACAACTCTTCCGGGTGCACCTGCTCCAGACCGAGGTAGTGGCGCAGCAGCAGTTCGGTACGGTTGATCAGTTGCAGCATCATGAAGTCGCCGACCTCCGCGCCACCGACCTTGCCGTTGGAGCGAATCCGCTCGGCAATCGTGTCGCCACGGTGGTTGAGCATGCTGATGACTTCTTTGAGGCACGACAGCAGATAGCTGGACGCATGGGCCTGGATGTAGGTCGGCACGAAATCCGGGTCGAGGCTGATCACGCCGTCCGGCGTGGTGTCGAGCACGTCGCAGATCTTCAGCTTTACGTAGGCCTGATCGCTCTGCTGCTCGCCGAGCAACAGTTTGAAATCCGGGCGACCACAGCTGACCTGGCTGGCGGAATCATCGCCGGCGTTGGAGTCGGCCACTTCGGCGTCGTACGCGGTGTAACGCGCGAGCACGTCGGACTGCTCCGGGCGGCGTGCTTCGATGTGGTTACCGGTGACCAGCGGCAGCGCCAGGTAAATCGGCGTGTTGCCGGTGTTCGGCGGCACGTCCAGTGCCAGCGGCTCGGTGTTGCCGCCGAGTTCGAACAGGCTGCCGTCCGGCAGGATCCCCGAGGCGGCACTGATCACCAGTTTGCCCATGTTGAGGAACTGCAGGTCGATCTCCAGATTGAGGAAACCCCAGGTGTAGCCACCCAACAACTGGGTGCGGGTTTTCATCTGGTGATCGTAATAGCGATCGTTGTGCTGGAAGTGCTGCGGCCGCAGCAACATGCCTTCCTGCCAAATGACTTTATGGGTATTCATGTTCAGTCATCCGCCTTGGCGAGCGCTTCATGGGTGTTGCGGATACCGGCCTGATCCAGGGTCAGATCGGCCTCGGTCAGCTCCAGCGGAGTGACCTGAACGGTGTAGCGCCACTTGGTTTCCGGCAGATCGCGGTACGCAGCGAGGACGCCAACGTAGCGGCTGCCCTCCTCCACGCTGAGCTTCATTTCCACGGTTTCACCCGGGCGCAGTTCGAGTTCTTCGCTGGCCACCAGATCCGGGTTGAGGGATTCCTTGGCGCGCTCGTAGAGGCTGAAGAAATCAGCGTTCTCGAAGGTCACCGGGTGCTTGAGTTCGAACAGGCGCACGACGATCGGCGAAGGACGGCCGTTGAGGTCCGGGTTGAGCTGATCGCTGCCGGTCAGCTTCAGATTGATCTTGGTCACTTTCGAGTACGGCGACAGCGACGAGCAACCGGCGAGCAGCACCAGCACGGTGAGCGCAGTCAGCGTCTTGAAAAAAGCGGTCGAGCGGCGAGACATGCGCATCATCCTTGGTGGTCGGTGTGGAGGGTGGAGATCAGGCGGATCTGTTCTTCGTAGGCCTGGGCGAAGTCGCGGGCCAGCAAACGCTCGCTCCAGTCATCGTCCTGACGCAGGGCCTGGTGGTACCGGCCGAACGCTCTCCAGCGGCCGCCCGAGGTGGCGATCAACGGTTTGTTGTCGCGCTCGAAACGCAGGGTCAGCTGTTCCGGCGAGAAGTGCTCCAACGTACCGCGCACGGCGGCGCGACTGGCGGTGAGCAAGGCCACCTGGTGCGCCTGCAGATCGCGGAACGCACGGGAGATCGCCTGCTCGGCCGGCAAATGACCGGGCTTGTGCGGCTGCAACAGAATCTCCAGCGCTTCGCTCGGATCGACGGCGAATTTCAGCGGGTTCTTGTTGGTGCCTTGCACGGTGGTCTGAGCCAGACGCAGTTCGTTTTTCAGCTCCGAACGGGTGCGCAGGCTCTGCTGCAAACCGCCGATGCTCTGCCGCAGCAGACGCGCGGCATTCAGCGCCAAGGCTTCGCGGGCGTCGTGATCCAGACCTTTGACATCCACACCCAGTGCCGCGCCGAAATGCTCCCAGAACCCTTCGCTCTGACGCTCGACGACCTTCGGGGCCGGAGCAGGCTCGGGCTCAACCGGGGCGACGAGTTCGGGCACCATCAGGCTTTCCATGTCGATGCGCGCATAGTCGGCGCGCTGACGGGAATCCTCGGGCTTGGCGGTCGGGGCCAACAGTTCGTCGATTTCCGAGTAGACGCGCTCTTGCTGTTCAATCGCGTTCAGCGGATCGAGGTCGAGGAACGCGTCGTCCGGAATGATGCTACCGGCAGCACGCGGACGGCCGACTTCACCGTCGAAGGTCGCCGGGTCACGCACCAGCCGCGCACGAATCTCGAAGTCGCCGAGCACGTAGGTGCTGCCGTGCTCGATGCGCACCGGCTCGCCCTTGTGCAGGCGTGCGCCGCTGCCGCCGTCCTGGACGCCGTTGCTACTGGTGTCGGTGAGGAAAAACGTGCCTTCGCGGTAGCTGACAATCGCGTGGTGATTGGACAGATGACGCTTGCGGTCAGGAATGATCCAGTCGCAGTCCTCGCCACGCCCGATCACGCCGCCGGCCTGTTTGAAGGTCTTCTGGCACAACTCGGTGGGCACGAACTGCTTGGTGTTCAGCATTTCGAAAACCAGTTCCATGTTTGATGCTCCTTGCGGTCACTTGCCGCGATTGACCGCTTGCGGATCACCCAACGGGCGATAGTCGTTGTCGTTGAATTTGTAATTGCCGCTACAGCCGCCAAGGCCGCATAGAACGACGAGGGTCAGCAGGACAGCGTGCCAGTGACGAACAGACATCAGAGGGTCTCCAGGGGTAGACAAAGCACAAAGCGCCGACCCTTGCGGGCGGCGCTGAAATTAATTCTTTGGGTGGTCTCGAAGGCTCTACATCGGGGCCTTGAGCCAGACCATCGAGGTGAACGCACCTCCTGTGGCCAGTGCGCAATCTGTGGCGAGGGAGCTTGCTCCCGCCGGGGTGCGCAGCAGCCCCAAAACCAGACACTGCGGTGCCTCAGGGAAACCGGGTTCAGCGGGTTACGACTGCTGCGCAGCCGAGCGGGAGCAAGCTCCCTCGCCACAGGGGAATATTCCGATTCAGGACACTTCTGCAGATCAACCATCGAAGTCACCCAGGTTGATATTCAACCGCCCGAGGCGGTACAGCAGGGTGCGGCGTGGCAGGCCCAGTTCGCGGGCAGCGAGGGTCTGGTTGCCGTCGTTCTTGCGCAGGCAGTCGAGCAACAATGTGCGTTCGACTTTTTCCAGACGCTCGCGCAGATTCAGGCCGCTGTGGTCTTCGGGCATCGGCTCCATGCGCAGGGAGAAATGCTCGGCGAGCAACTCGCCGCCCTCGCACAACAGCACCGCGCGTTCGACCAGCGCCTTGAGTTCGCGCACGTTGCCGGGGAAGGTGTAACCGGACAGGTGTTCCAGCGCCGCGCTCGACCAGCGCACCGGGTCGCGCTGCAAATACGCGCAGGTCTTCTCGGCGAAGTGCAGAGCCAGTTCCAGAATGTCGCCTTCGCGCTGGCGCAGGGCCGGCAGCTCGATCGGGAATTGCGCGAGGCGGTAATACAGGTCCTCACGGAATTTGCCTTCGCTGACCAGCGTCGACAGATCGCGATGGGTCGCGGCGATGATGCGCACGTCGATTTTGTGCGTGTCGTTGGAACCCAGCGGGCGAATCTCGCCCTCCTGCAACACGCGCAATATCTTCGCTTGCAGTGACAGCGGCATGTCGCCGATCTCGTCGAGCAACAGCGTGCCGCCATTGGCCGCATCGAACAGCCCCGCGCGGTCGCGATCGGCACCGGTGAAGGCACCTTTGCGATAGCCGAACAGCTCGCTTTCCAGCAGGTTCTCCGGGACGGCCGCGCAGTTCTGCACGATGAACGCCTGAGAGCGACGCGGGCCGCAATCGTGAATCGCCCGGGCCACGACTTCCTTGCCGGTACCGGTTTCGCCGCGCAACAGCACGGTGTAAGGGCTGTGCAGGACTTTGCTGATCAACGAATGGGTCTGACGCATCGCCGCACTTTTGCCGATCAGGCCATAGCCGTTGATGCTCGGCACGCTGCGCGCCACCGTGACCGATTCGGCCGGCGGCTGGCGCAGACGCTGCAGCAAGTGCAGTTGACCGAGCACGAACGAGCCGAGCTGACCGAGCGAATCGGCAAAACCCTGCAGGTCGACGTGACGGCGACTGGCGCACAGCAGCAGGCCTTCAACCGCCTTCTGCTGATTGACCAGTGGCACGCACAGCAGCGATTGCCAGGCACCAGCGGTGGCCGGCAAAAAGCTGGTCTCGTGCAGGCTGGCGCCCAGATCGTCGAGGCAGACCACACGGTTCTGACACAGGGCAAACTGCAGCAGTTGCTCGCCGTTGTAGTCCGCCGGCAGGCTGGTGGCGGCGCGCGGTTGCAGCGCGCCGTCGAGGCATTCGGCGTTCATCCCCAGACAGGTATGGGTAGCGTCGAGCAGGTACAACTGCGCCAGTTCGCAACCGCTCAGCTCGGCCAGGCCACGCACGAAGTCACTCAGCAGCGCAGCACCGTCCGCCGCGCGCGACAGGCTGGCGAACTGCGCCAGCAACGCTTCGGCATAGACCAGTGGCTGCGGCACTTGAGTGAACATCACACCCACCTCAGGCGAACTCGCACGTCACGCTGGCGTTGCCATCGAGCGTGGCATGCACACGCTTGAGGCTTTCACCGGTGGCCATCGCATCGAGCAGGCGGTCAGCTACCAGCGGCAGCACGTGCTGATCGAGCAGATGGTCGATCAGGCGCGCGCCGCTTTCGCTTTGCGTGCAACGCTCGGACAGATGATCGACGAGGTTCTGGCACCAGCTGAAATCCAGCTGACGACGGTTCAGGCGCTCGCCCAGACGACCGAGTTTGATCTCGATCAGCTCGCGCAGTACCGGGCCGCCCACCGGGTAGTACGGCACCACTTTCATCCGCGCCAGCAGCGCCGGTTTGAAGTGCTTGCTCAGCACCGGGCGAATGGTTTCTTCCAGCAGCTCGGCGGTCGGGCGAGCGCCGTTTTCGCAGAGGTCGCTGATCTTGTCGCTACCGAGGTTCGAGGTCATCAGGATCAAGGTGTTGCGGAAGTCGATCTCGCGACCTTCGCCGTCGTTGGCCACGCCTTTGTCGAAGATTTGGTAGAACAGGTTGAGCACGTCCGGATCAGCCTTTTCGACTTCATCGAGCAGCACCACCGAGTACGGCTTCTGCCGCACCGCTTCGGTGAGCATGCCGCCCTCGCCGTAACCGACGTAGCCCGGTGGCGCACCGATCAGACGCGAGACGGTGTGCTTCTCCTGGAATTCGGACATGTTGATGGTGGTGATGAAACGGTCGCCGCCGTACAGCAGGTCAGCCAGGGCCAGCGCGGTTTCGGTCTTGCCGACGCCGCTCGGGCCGACCAGCAGGAACACGCCGACCGGTGCGTCAGGCTTGTTCAGGCCGGCGGCAGTGGCGCGCATCGAGCGATCCAGAGCGTGCACGGCTTGTTCCTGACCACGGATGCGCGTGCGCAGGTCAGTGGCGAAACTGGCGACCTTGGCGTTGTGCTCGCGGGCCAGTTGCGCCAGCGGCACGCCGGTCCAGGCGCTGATCACTTCGGCCACCAGACGCGGGCAGACTTCGAAGCTGACCAGACGTTCTTTGACTTGAGCCGCGGTCAGGGCGCTGTGGGTCTGGTGCAGTTCGGCTTCCAGCGCTTCGACGCTCTGGCCTTCCTCGACCTCGGCGGCGATGGTTTCGATCACCGTACCTTCGGCGTCTTCTTCAACGCTGACGGTCGGCTCGACGGCGGCGGCTTCGCGGGCCTTGGCCAGTTGCTGACGCAGTTCCAGCAGGCGCTCGGCCAGTTGCTTCTGCTCGGTCCACAGGCTTTCCAGGGCGACCATTTCGCTTTCGGCTTCGTCCAGCCGCGCTTCCAGTGCGTCCAATGCTTCGTGGTCGATCAACAGACCGGCCTCGGCATCGCGACGCAGGGCCTGACGCTGACGGCCACCTTCGGCCAATTCACCACGCAGGCGTTCGAGGCTTTCCGGGGCAGCGGCGAGGCTGATGCGCACGCGGGCACACGCGGTGTCGAGCACGTCGACGGCTTTGTCCGGCAGTTGGCGGCCAGCCAGATAGCGGGCGGACAACTCAGCGGCGGAGACCACCGCGTCATCGCGCAGGTAGATGCCGTGGCTCTTCTCGTAGACCTGCGCCAGACCACGCAGGATGGTCACCGCTTCACTGACGGTCGGCTCGTGCAACTGCACCGGCTGGAAACGACGGGCCAGCGCCGGGTCTTTCTCGAAGTATTTCTTGTACTCGGCCCAAGTGGTGGCGGCGATGGTGCGCAGTTCGCCACGGGCCAGCGCCGGTTTCAGCAGGTTGGCCGCGTCGGAACCGCCGGCGTTGCCGCCCGCGCCGATCAGGGTGTGGGCTTCGTCGATAAACAGGATGATCGGTTTCGGCGAGGCTTTGACTTCGTCGATCACGCCTTTGAGGCGACGCTCGAATTCACCTTTGACGCTGGCGCCGGCCTGCAGCAGGCCCATGTCCAGCGACAGCAGCTCGACGCCCTTGAGCACCTGCGGCACTTCACCGGCCGCGATGCGCGAGGCCAGGCCTTCGACGATGGCGGTTTTACCGACGCCGGCCTCACCGACCACGATCGGGTTGTTCTTGCGGCGACGCGCGAGGATGTCGACCATCTGCCGGATCGCGCCATCGCGGCACAGCACCGGGTCGAGTTTGCCGTCGCGCGCCTGTTGGGTCAGGTTGTGGGTGAAACGCTGCAGCAGCGATTCGCCTTGAGCGGCAGGCTTGCCGTTGGCCGCCGGTTGCTCCTGTTGCGACAGGGCAAATTCCTTCAGGCGATCAATGTTCAACTTGGCGAGCAGCGGCTGATAACGGCTGCCGGCGTAGCGCATCGGGTTGCGCAGCAGCGCGAGGATCAGCGCAGCGTCTTCGACCTGGGTCTGGCCCAGTTCGAGGTTGGCCACCAGCAGCGCGTCTTGCAGCCACTGCACCAGTTCCGGGGCGAACACCGGGTTGCGCGAGGCGCTGTGTTCAACGCGAGATTGCAGCGCGGCGCTCAGTTCACCGGCATCGACATCGGCATCCTGCAACGCACGCGAGAGCAAACCGTTCGGACGCTCCAGCAGGCCCAGCAGCAAGTCTTCGACGAGGATCTTGCTGCCGCCACGGGCCACGCAACGTTCGGCCGAACGCTCCAGATCACGACGGGTTTCGGCGTCCAGCGCCTGGATGAGTTGTTGCAGGTCTACGTTGATCATGGCTCACGTCCTTAATGAATTTTGCTGCCCAGGGTGACCACGCCGTCTGCTTTTTCGCAGCCCAGCCAACTGGTCCACCCCAGGCGACAGTCGTTCTTCTCACCAATGCGCAGTTCGCGGATTTCTTCCGGGCGCAGCACCAGGCGAATGTCGTAATCGAGCGGGTCACGCAAGGTGAACCGCACCAGCGCGCACAGCGGCTGGTAACCGAAACCGATTGGCAGGAATTCGTGGAATCGCTCCCAGTCGAGTTCGGTGATGTGAATGCGGAATTTGCCGCTGCGGTCGCGCACCTGCTCGCCCAGCACCAGGTCTTCACCGAGCAGGCTGTTGGCGCGACCGAGGCGGTTGCGCTGCTCCTCAAGGATCTCCACGCGGCGCTCGATGCACTGCTCGATGACCAGGTCTTCGTGCTTGAAGTAGTAACGCAGTACGGCTTCGATCAGCGCCGCCGAGTGCGCCCGCAAGCTGAGCAACCCGAGGTACGGCAGCAGGCGCTTCCAGTTCAGCTCCTTGGCCTTGCGGATCTCGTCGCCACCCAGACCGATCAGCGCGAACAGCTGCGACGAGAACGGGTCGATCGCGCCGCTCTGGAAGCTGGCGCGATAGCGGTACTTGCGCCAGATCGGCAGCATCAGCCGTTGCAGGCGATGGTGGAACAGGTCGAGGAAATTGCGCGTCGGGTTGCCGTCCTCGCTGTCGCCCAGAGCCTGCTCGCCGTAGAACGCCGGCAGCGGCGAACCGGAGCCGACCAGCCCGATCAGGTTGAAACGCATGCGCGCGCGCATCTGCCCGTGCTCTTCGAAAAACTCCACGCGATCGACGTCGCTGCGCGGAAAGCCCAGGCTCGGGTTGGCCTGAAACTCCACCTGATCGTACAGATCGTCTTCGCTCAGGTACGGGTGTGCCTCGCGCAGCCGGTCGATCACCAGCAGCACGGCCTGAAACAGCGAGTACTCGCGTATTACCTTGGTCAGCCCGCTTAAAGCAGGGGCTGCAGGCCCATACGTGGTGTCCATTGGTACACCTCTCCCTGTGTGCTTTTTACCCGCAGCTCGTGGTACGAATTGAGACTGGCGTAAAGCGCGAAAAACTCGTTGAGAACCGAAGCGAAAACGAACAGGTCGCCTTCGCCGATATACCCTTCCGGGTCGATGGTCAGTTCGGTGCGCAGACCGCGTACCGGCAAGCCACGGTGCAGCCGGTCGACGTGGTGGTGCTTGATGTGCTTGAGGCCGCCGAGCAGGCGCTTGCTGACCTTCTCCGCGTGCTGGTCGTAGTAGCGCGGCAGGTCGTAGGTTTCGAGAATCACCTTCAACGCGTTGACGTCGGCCAGCGACAGATAGTTGAGCGACATGTTGCTGATCAGCTTCCACAGGAAGTCACGGTTCAGCGGCGGCGCAAAGCTCGACGTGGCCGGGGTGATGTTGCGGAAACTGAGGAACTCCGGGGTCTCTTCGCAGGCCATGCAGATGTCGCCGAGCTTGAGCTTGCGCGGCAGGTTCTGGTTGGTGCATATCAGCTCGATCGACAGGGTTTCGTGGGCTTCGGTGTGGCGGATGCCGAAGCTCAGGTAGGTGTCGAGGCCGTCATGCAGCAACGACGAACGCTGGCGGATGCTGTAATGCGGACGGCTGTTGGGCACGTCGAAACTCGGGTCATGCTCGAAGGATTCGAACGGCACGTACTCCTGATAACCGAGGCCGCCGGGCTTCCAGCCGGTGACGGTTTCCACCGAAAACACGCCGCAGTTTTCCAGATCGTATTCCGCTGGCAGCAGCAGGTATTCATCCTGTTTGCCGTCGAGGCGGATCGGCAGCGCATCGTGGGCGAACAGGTTGGCAATCGGCGTGCAGAACAGCTTCACGTTATCCAGGGTCGGCCGCATGCGCATGATCCCGCTCTTGCGGATATCGAAACGCAGCTCCAGGCCGCGCATCTGCTTGAGGGTGTCTTCCGGCAGCGCCTTGAGGATGTCCAGACCGTTGACGTCGACGAACAGGAACTTGTCCTGGAAGGCGAAGTATTCCTGCAGATAGCGGTAGCCACGGAAGGTGTTCAGCGGATACGGGATCAACGCTTCTTCTTCGGCAAAGCCCACCGGCTTGACCCGGTCACCCGGAATCTTGAACGCCATCGGCTTGCCCGCCACGCCATCGATCGGCTTGCCGGCGCCGTCGAGCGGGATCAGTTCGATGCCTTCCAGGTTGCGCAGCAGACTCAGGTACAGCATCTGGCTGATGTAGCGCTCGCCGGCAAAGTGCAGGCGCAGTTTGCTCAGCTCCAGCTCACCGAGGTGGCCGTCGGCGCTCATTTCCAGACGCAGGCTGAGCAGCGAGCCATCGCCCTTCACCGAGTAGTTCAGCGCGGCCAGATCCAGCGGCAATACTTCGGTCGGGTAGCAGGTGCGGAAGCGGCAACGCACGTCTTCGATCGGTTTGCTTTCGATCGGCGTATCGCGCTCGACCACCAGCGCCGGCCCGGAACGCTTCAGCGGATCAAACTGCAGAATGCTGAACGCCGGCAGCGGACGCATGTAGTTCGGCCACAGCAGTTGCATCAGCGAGTGGCTGAGCTCCGGCAGCTCGTCATCGAGCTTCTGCCGCAGCCGCCCGGTGAGGAACGCAAAACCTTCCAGCAACCGCTCCACATCCGGATCCCGCCCGGCCTGGCCCAGGAACGGCGCCAACGCCGGACTACGCTCGGCGAAACGGCGACCGAGTTGGCGCAGTGCGGTGAGTTCGCTTTGGTAGTAGTGGTTAAAGGACACGGGTTACCTGCCTGGTAGTGGAACTCATGGAATAACTGTCCTGCGGATTACGCTGGATGTCCGACCTGGTCATTGGATTGCACCTGCAGGCTGACTTGGCTGAATGCGACCTGCGATGTTTCGCAAAGCCCAACGCAACTCGATGACTTGAGTGGTGAGGATCGCCAGCAACGTGACGCAGCCTTGAGCTACGCCGTAAAACAGGGCTCTTAACGGGTTGTCGGGTAGCATCCAAAGCAGGATGAAGCCCACCATCAGAAAAAGGATGGCCAGCTTGGCGACCAGACCTGGAATCAGCGCAACGATCAGGTTGACGCCCAGAAAAATGTAAAACAGTGCGTAACTCGCAATGCCGATGGCGACACCATGGGAGGTAAATCCGCCGTTAAAAAGCCTGTAAGCATGCACAACCGCGTCATTCAAAAATGCATAAGCCACGCATCCGAGGGCGTGGATTAATAGGCATAGGGCGAGACGAACGTAGCTGTTCATACTGCTATCAATTTTCCAGAATCTCGTAAGGTGTATTACTGATGAAAATATTCAGCCAGTTTTCTTCCCATTGCGGCATGGAAATTATAAAAGCCTTATCTTTCTTTTCGAAGGCGATCCAAGTAATTCCAACCTCAGCATCATCTTCGAATGTGCGCATATCCAACGACTGCGTATCATACAACGGGGTTCGATATACCTTCCCTGGCTCTTTTGAGTCGATAACTCTTAAATACGCCATACCGCCAAGCATAAAGATCCTGCCGACACGCACATTCTCAATTGTGTAGCGGCCCGAGGGGCTAGCTGTAGTTGTACTTGCAGGATACCCTAGCATTGCATTTACGCAATAAACGAGCAATGCAATCAATACCAAGAGCAAACTGATAGGCACTAGCCATTTCTTTCTAAGCGTAGTCATTTTTTTGCCACACCCACTTCGACAGAGATTGTACATGAGCAAAAAATGCGCATCATTTATTCCAAACATTAATAACTGTCATGGGAACATTCTGATATTTGATATCAGACAAAACCTGGAAATCACCGCCTTTTTTAAATTCCGTTCGATATTTTACAAAATGAGAATTCGTAATATAGAAATAACGCGAGCTTTCTATTTCCCGAAACATCGCCTGAGAGTCTTCTGCACTGATATAGGGGTTTGAAGCGATGTCTGACTTCATCTGCGCCGCACCGGCATTTGCAGTGGCCGCATAAGCCGGGTTGGCTATACCATCGAAGTTCCAGAACCCCAATGGCTGACTGAAATTGTCATCCGGTGCGTCATTGAAGTCATAGGCGTCCTCAGCGTAAAACCCAATTCGTTCCACAAACAGTTGAATGCTGTCTACGGAAATAACCAGCTTCCCTTCTGGAAATACGCGGACATTAAAGTTTGCCAGCGCAGCTCGCAGTTCATCCGTCTTCTCTATTAAACCGAACTTAACTGCTCGATTATTACTATATCCAAACTCTTCAACCTTCCTAGCGCTAGCAAACTTAAAAGGATAGACACCCGGCGCCGAGCCAAGATACTTATCTTTAATCTTCTTGCTTATATTATTGCGGCCTGCAGGATTATCCCAAGCAGATTTAAGCTCTTCAATGACAGTTTTCGCAGGCTCAAACTTTTCCAACCAAGCCATTTTTACGATGGTGTCATTTACGTAGGCGATGTCAGCAAGAGCAATATGGTCTTTAACCTCTTTACTCATGGCACCATCGGCAGTTGGCCATGGTTTGCCATCAAACCAATGGCGCATCAGCTTCGCAGCAACTGGCCACTTCATCTTATCCATCGCATCAGGTATATCTGTGATTTTGAATTGACGGACAGCTGCGGACTTACCAGTTTGGTTACTGGCCGGCGTCAGACTTGATGCTATTTTCATATCCGCCATAACAAAATCCTTTTATCCAATCACGACTTCAGATTGCTGTTCAATAATCAACTCATAGGGCTCCGCTACAGAGGACGAGATTTTTTGCGTCTTCCCGTCGGCTCCCGTGACACCACTGATAACTTTTCCCGAGGCTGTTTTGAAACTGTATGCCACTCCCGCCAATGGCTTCCCGGAGTCCTGACAATTGATGACGTAGTGCTCGTTAAACGGCCACTTGATCTCCACCGGCAAAGGCGGCACAAACGGCGCCGGCGAGTGCGAATTACCGATAATCACCGTCCCGGAACCTGCCGTGACTTTATTGCCGTGAGAACCAACCGAACCTACGGTCGCAGCCGGTTTGCCATTGATCAAAACCGTGGTCGCCAGATCGCCGACCAACGCACCACCACACGCCGAGGCATCGCCTTGGCGGGCGGCCGCGAGGCCGTCGAAGAACACGTCGCCGGAACCGGCGGCGATCGGGTTGGTACCGTGGCCAGGAAGTGGGCAAGCGGTGGGGTCGGATACGCGTGCTGCGGGTTTGCCAGACATCGGGAATCTCCTTAGGTGACCTTCACTTGACCGCTGCCATCCAGGCGCGCGGAAAAACTGACCTGACGCTTGAAACCCTCGACTTCCAGCAGGCCTTCGATGCTGAAGGCCAGCCGTAGCTGGTCGTGGTCACGCGGCAGGGAAATGACACGCACGTTGCTCAGGCGCGGCTCGTAGGCTTCGATGAAGTTTTCGATGGCCAGACGGGCCTGACTCAGGGAGTCGTGCAGGCTCAGACGCATGTCATTGAGATCGGGCAACCCGTAGTCGGCCAGCGTTTGCACGCTGCCGGCCCGGGTGCTGAGCATTTTGGCCAGATGGGCAGCCACTGACGCCATGGCACAAGCCTCGAGGCTGTTGCCCTTGCGTAGTTGCGCGTCGCCGTTGAGGCGCTCGAACAGGCTGCCGTATCCGTCCATGAGTCGCTCTTACTCTTTGTCCAGCTTGCCAACCAGCGACAGGGTGAAATCGGCACCCATGTACTTGAAGTGCGGACGCACGTTCAAGCTCACGCGGTACCAGCCCGGCTCGCCTTCAACGTCGCTGACGATCACTTGCGCAGCGCGCAGCGGACGACGGCCACGCACTTCGGCGCTCGGGTTTTCCTGGTCGGCGACGTACTGGCGGATCCACTTGTTCAGTTCCA
>NZ_JBIVMY010000044.1:0-36444 GCF_044753325.1 Pseudomonas sp. NPDC088414
CGAACACCACGACATTGTCGTCACGCTGCAGCATCTCATCCATGGCCGAGCGCAGGGACTGGTTCATGGTCATGGTGGTCGTGGTCATGGCGGTTTCCAACTGAGTTTTGTTGTTGAGATCGTTCATGTCAGATCCCCAACTGCTGACGCTGGCGCTTCAAGTGCTCCGGCATCTCTTTGTAGACGTCTTCGAACATGGTCGCAGCGCTCGGAATCTGCCCGCCGGCGAGGGTGCCGTACTGTTCGGCCTGTTTCTGCGCGGCAATCACTTCGGCTTCGAGCTCGGCGCTGACGGCGGCGTGCTCTTCTTCCGACCAGTGGCCGACCTTGATCAGGTGCTGCTTCAGGCGGGCAATCGGGTCGCCCAGCGGGAAGTGGCTCCAGTCGTCAGCAGGCCGGTATTTGGATGGATCGTCGGAGGTCGAGTGCGGGCCGGCGCGGTAGGTGACCCATTCGATCATGGTCGGGCCGAGGTTGCGCCGGGCACGTTCGGCAGCCCAGGCGGAAGCGGCGTACACCGCGTAGAAATCGTTGCCATCGACCCGCAGCGAGGCGATGCCGCAACCAACGCCGCGTCCGGCGAAAGTGGTGGCTTCACCCCCGGCGATGGCCTGGAAGGTCGAGATCGCCCACTGGTTGTTGACCACATTGAGGATCACCGGCGCGCGGTAAACGTGGGCGAAGGTGAGGGCGGTGTGGAAGTCCGATTCGGCGGTGGCGCCGTCACCGATCCAGGCCGAAGCGATTTTGGTATCGCCCTTGATCGCCGAGGCCATGCCCCAGCCCACGCCCTGAATGAACTGAGTGGCGAGGTTGCCGGAGATGGTGAAGAAACCGGCGTCCTTGACCGAATACATGATCGGCAACTGCCGGCCCTTGAGCGGATCGCGCTCGTTGGACAGCAGTTGGCAGATCAGGTCGACCAGCGGTACGTCGCGAGCCATCAGGATGCTTTGCTGACGGTAGGTCGGGAAGCACATGTCGTCGATGTTCAGGGCCAGGGCCTGGGCGCTGCCGATGGCTTCCTCACCAAGGCTTTGCATGTAGAACGACATTTTTTTCTGCCGCTGGGCGACCACCATGCGGTTGTCGTAGATCCGCGTCTTGAGCATGGCGCGCATGCCCTTGCGCAGGATCTCGACCGGCACGTTTTCAGCCCAGGGGCCGAGGGCGTTGCCCTGATCGTCGAGCACGCGAATCAGCCCACGGGCCAGGTCGGCGGTGTCGGCGGGTTCTACGTCAATGGAAGGTTTGCGCACCGTGCCGGCATCGGTCAGATGCAGGTAGGAGAAGTCGGTTTTGCAGCCTGGGCGGCCCGAAGGTTCAGGGACGTGCAGACGCAGCGGTTCATACGCTTGGGTCATGGCTTCTACGCTCGATCTTGTGAATTTCTTGTAGTGAGCTGGCAATCATTCTTGGGTGAAAGAAATCTTGTCCTACAACAATCATAGGCCCGGGCCAGAAGAATATTTCTCTCTGTTTCGTTGCGCTGGAGACGATTTGCAGATAGAAATTCTGCATAAACATAAAAAACAGGTGGTTTTGTCTCATGCGCAAACTGGACCGTACCGACATCGGCATTCTCAACAGCCTTCAGGAGAACGCGCGCATCACCAACGCCGACCTTGCGCGTTCGGTGAATCTGTCGCCGACCCCGTGTTTCAACCGGGTCAAGGCGATGGAGGAATTAGGGCTGATTCGCGAGCAGGTGACGCTGCTGGATGCCGATCTGCTGGGCCTGCACGTGAACGTGTTCATTCACGTCAGCCTGGAGAAACAGGTCGAGGAGGCGTTGCAGCATTTCGAAGAGGCGATTTCCGACCGCCCCGAGGTGATGGAGTGCTACCTGATGGCCGGCGACCCGGACTATCTGATCCGGGTGCTGGTGCCGACGATTCAGTCGCTGGAGCGCTTTATGATGGATTTTCTGACCAAGGTGCCGGGGGTGGCGAATATCCGGTCGAGTTTTGCCTTGAAGCAGGTGCGCTACAAGACGGCGTTGCCGTTGCCGGCGAATGGTTTGACGTTGGGGGCATGAAGAGCAAAAGATCGCAGCCTGCGGCAGCTCCTACACGGAGAACGCGTTTCCCGTCAAAATTGGAATGCGTTCCTCTGTAGGAGCTGCCGCAGGCTGCGATCTTTTGCTTCTAGAGCTTGTTGATCGGCACCTTCAAATACACGACACCATTATCCTCGGCCGCCGGAAAATTCCCCGCCCGCACATTCACCTGAATCGCCGGCAACAACAACGTCGGCATGCCCAGCCCGGCGTCACGCTTTGTACGCATCTCGACAAACGCCGCCTCATCGATCCCGTCATGCACATGAATATTGCTCAGACGCTGTTCGCCAACAGTGGTCTGACACTGCGCAGCGCGGCCTTCGGGCGGGTAGTCGTGGCAGACGTAGAGTTTGACGCTGGCCGGGAAGGCCAGCAGTTTGTGGATCGAGTTGAACAGCTGATGCGCGTCACCGCCGGGGAAGTCGCAGCGGGCGGTGCCGACGTCGGGCATGAACAGCGTGTCGCCGACCAGAATCTGTTCGCCGTCGATCAGGTAGGCCATGTCTGCCGGGGTGTGGCCGGGGACGTGCAAGGCGGTGGCCTTGAGATTGCCGATCATGAACGACTCGTTCGGCGCGAACAGGTGATCGAACTGCGAGCCGTCGACGCAGAATTCCGGTTCCAGGTTGAACAGCGCCTTGAACACGTTCTGCACCTTGCTGATCGACTGGCCGATGGCGATCTTGCCGCCCAGTTCGCGGCGCAGGTACGGCGCGGCGGACAGGTGATCGGCGTGGGCGTGGGTTTCCAGCAGCCATTGCACCTGCAAGCTGTGTTCACGGACGAAGGCGATGATTTTATCGGCCTGCATGGTGCAGGTGCGTCCGGCGGCGCCGTCGTAATCGAGCACCGGATCGACGATTGCACACTGCCCGCCATCAGCTTCATAGACCACATAGCTGTAGGTCGAGGAGGCGGGGTCGAGGAAAGCTTCAATCTGCGCGGGCATGGACACCAACCTGAACGGGGAAATGGGTTGCAACACTTTATCTAAAAACATAATGTTCGCAGCTTAAGTGACGTTCAAGGCATCGTGCAAATGCAATCCAGTCTGACCGAATGTGAAGTCGCCCAATTGCGGGCGTCCGCCTCCAAGGCCTGCGCGCTGCTCAAGGCGCTGGCCAATGAAGATCGCCTGTTGATTCTGTGCCAGTTGACTCAGGGCGAGCGCAACGTCGGCGAACTGGAGAAAATGACCGGCGTGCGCCAGCCGACCCTGTCCCAGCAACTGGGCATCCTGCGTGATGAAGGGCTGGTGGCGACCCGTCGTGAAGGCAAATACATCTTCTACGGACTGGCCAGCCCTGAAGTGATTCAGGTGATGAAGACCCTGTCCGGGTTGTATTGCGGGGCGGTGCTGAAAAGTCTGGGCCATCAATAAATGTCAGCCACCACACAATTACTGTAGGAGTGAGCCTGCTCGCGATAGCGGTGTATCAGCCAACATCTTCACAGACTGACATACCGCTATCGCGAGCAGGCTCACTCCTACAATGGATTGGTGCGATGGCCGGAAAATCCTTGCATGCAGCAATAAGGAACAAGCAATGAACGATCAACACTGGGGCCCATCCATCAGTGCAGACATCGTGGTCATCGGCGGCGGCAGCGCCGGCATCGGCTTCGTCGCCAGTCTGCTCAAGCGTGATCCCTCGCTGAACATCACCGTGATCGAACCGAGCGCCCAGCATTACTACCAACCGGCGTGGACGCTGGTCGGCGGTGGCGCCTTCGACGTCAAGGACACCGCAAGGCCGATGAGCAAGGTGATGCCGCGTCAGGCCACCTGGATTCAGGCGGCAGTCACCGCGATTGATCCCGACACGCGTCAACTCACCCTCAACGATCAACGCACCGTCACTTACCAGAACCTGATCGTTTGCCCCGGCCTGCGGCTGGCCTGGGAGAAGATCGAAGGCCTGCAGGAAAGCCTCGGCCAGCACGGCGTGACCTCCAACTACAGCTATCAGCATGCGCAGTACACCTGGGATCAGGTACAGAAACTGCGCGGCGGCAAGGCGCTGTTCACCCAGCCGGCGATGCCGATCAAATGCGCCGGGGCGCCGCAGAAGGCGTTGTACCTGTCGTGCGACCACTGGCGCAAATCCGGCGTGCTGAACAACATCAACGTCGAATTCAATCTGGCCGGCGCGGCGCTGTTCGGTGTCGCGACGTTCGTCCCGCCGCTGATGAAGTACATCGAGAAATACAACGCGCACCTGGCCTTCAACAGCAATCTGGTCAAGGTCGACGGCCCGGCGAAAACCGCGTGGTTCGAGGTCAAGAACGCTGACGGCAACATCACCACGCAGGCGAAAACCTTCGATCTGCTGCACGTGGTGCCGCCGCAAGTCGCGCCGGATTTCATCGCCCAAAGCCCGCTGGCCGACGCCGCCGGCTGGTGCGAAGTCAATCCGCACAGCCTGCAGCATCTGCGTTACCCCGAGGTGTTCGGCCTCGGTGATATCTGCGGCACCACGAATGCGAAAACCGCTGCGGCGGTGCGCAAGCAGGTTGTGGTGGTCGCGGAAAACCTGCTGGCCCTGCGCAAACAACAACCGTTGCCACTGAAGTACGACGGTTACGGTTCGTGCCCGCTGACGGTGGAGAAGGGCAAGGTGATCCTCGCCGAGTTCGGCTACGGCGGGAAGTTGCTGCCGACCTTCGCCCTCGATGCGACCGTGCCGCGCCGCTCGGCGTGGTTTCTCAAGGCGACGTTGCTGCCGTGGTTCTACTGGAACGGCATGCTCAAGGGCCGCGAGTGGCTGACCGGTTTGTCCAAAGTCGACTGAGAACTCCCTATGTTGCTGGCAAGTCTGTTTGGCGTGGTGATGGGGTTGATTCTCGGGCTGACCGGCGCGGGCGGCGGGATTCTCGCGGTGCCGGCGCTGGTGCTTGGCCTCGGCTGGAGCATGACCCAGGCCGCGCCCGTGGCGTTGTTCGCCGTCGGCAGTGCGGCGGCAGTCGGGGCGATCGACGGTTTGCGCCATGGCCTGGTGCGCTATCGCGCGGCGCTGCTGATTGCCGCGCTCGGCGCGCTGTTTTCGCCGCTGGGCATCTACTTTGCGCACCAGTTGCCGGAGAAGATCCTGATGATCCTCTTCAGTCTGCTGATGGTCATGGTGGCCTGGCGCATGCTGCGCCGTGAGCGTGCGCAAACGGGACCGAGCGATCACGGCCACGCGAGTTGGGGGCAGAAGAACTGCATGCTTAATGAAGAGACCGGTCGTTTCGACTGGACCGCCAAATGTACTGCGACCCTGGCGGCGCTGGGTGCGGTGACCGGCGTGGTCTCGGGCTTGCTCGGCGTCGGCGGTGGCTTCCTCATCGTCCCGGCGTTCAAGCAACTGACCGACGTGCAGATGCGCGGCATCGTTGCGACCTCGCTGATGGTCATCAGCCTGATTTCGGCGATTGGCGTGATCGGCGCGTTTCATGCCGGGGTGCGCATCGACAGCCTTGGCGCGGCGTTCATTGTCGCCAGCATCGTCGGCATGATCATCGGCCGCAAATTATGCGCGCGGGTGCCGGCGCGGGCGTTGCAGGTGGGGTTTGCCAGTGTGTGCCTGGTGGTCGCGGCCTACATGCTGCTGCGCGCCTGATACAAAAAAAACCGCCCAACATTTGCCCCTGTAGGAGTGAGCCTGCTCGCGATAGCGGTTTAGTATTCAACATTGATGCTGACTGACACTGCGCTATCGCGAGCAGGCTCACTCCTACAGGGGATGTGTGTTTTGTCGTTGATTGCGGCAAACTCAGACATCCCCAGACAAGGCCTCTCAATGGATCGATACGCCCCGCGCACCTGGCAGCCGCACGAGAAGCCCAGTCTGCCCGGTTCCCCCTCGACGCCGCTGCACTCCAACCGCAAGCGGCTGGCCTATGCGCTGGTCGGGCTGCTGGTGGCGGTGACCGGCGGTCTGGGTAACTCGCTGGTGGTCGCCAACCTGCCTTATCTGCAAGGC
Source organism: Pseudomonas sp. NPDC088414 (assembly GCF_044753325.1). Taxonomy (NCBI): domain Bacteria; kingdom Pseudomonadati; phylum Pseudomonadota; class Gammaproteobacteria; order Pseudomonadales; family Pseudomonadaceae; genus Pseudomonas; species Pseudomonas sp. NPDC088414. The sequence continues at coordinate 6,028 of NZ_JBIVMY010000044.1, forward strand.
GCGCTCGGCGCGACCACGGCGGAGATGGCCTGGCTGCCGGCCGCGTACGTGATGACCAACGTGTCGATGAACCTGCTGCTGGTGAAGTTTCGCCAGCAGTTCGGCCTGCGCGCCTTCACCGAGGTGTTTCTGGTGCTGTATGCGCTGGTGACCTTCGGTCATCTGTTCGTCAACGATCTGAACTCGGCCATTGCGGTGCGGGCGGCGCACGGCATGGTGGGCGCGGCGTTGAGTTCGCTGGGCCTGTATTACATGATCCAGGCGTTCCCGGCCAAGTGGCGGCTCAAGGCACTGGTGCTGGGTCTGGGCGCCTCGCAACTGGCCCTGCCGCTGGCGCGACTGTTTTCCGAAGACTTGCTGCAGATTGCCGAATGGCGCGGTTTGTACCTGTTCGAACTGGGCATGGCCTTGCTGTCGCTGGGCTGCGTTTTGATGCTCAAGTTGCCGCCCGGTGACCGCTTCAAAACCTTCGAACCGCTGGATTTTCTCACCTTCGCGATTCTCGCCAGCGGCGTGGCACTGCTGTGTGCGGTGTTGTCGCTGGGGCGCATCGACTGGTGGCTGGAGGCGAACTGGATCGGCTACGCGCTGGCCGCCTCGATTGCGTTGATCCTCGCCGGCCTGGCGATTGAGCACAATCGCAGCAACCCGATGCTGATGACCCGTTGGCTCGGCAGCGGCACGATGATCCGTCTCGCGCTGGCGGTGACCCTGATTCGCATGGTCACTTCGGAGCAATCCACTGGCGCCGTCGGCTTCATGCAGAACCTCAACATGGGCTACGAGCAGCTGCACAGCCTTTATGTGGTGATGCTGATCGGCAGCGTCGCCGGGCTGGCGACCAGCGCGCTGACCATCGATCCCAAGCACTTGTTGATGCCGCTGATCATCTCGCTGGCGCTGATGGCAACCGGTTCCGTGATGGACAGCTTTTCCAACAACCTGACCCGCCCGCAAAACCTGTATTTCAGCCAGTTTCTGCTGGCCTTCGGCAGCACGTTTTTCCTCGGCCCGACCATGGTGTTCGGCACCCGCAACGTGCTGACCAACCCACGCAATCTGGTGAGTTTTTCGGTGTTGTTCGGGATCTGCAACAACCTCGGCGGCTTGCTCGGCGCGGCGTTGTTGGGCACGTTCCAGATCGTGCGCGAGAAATTTCATTCCAGTCATCTGGTCGAACACCTTGCGCTGTCCGATCCGTTGGTGGCTGCCCGTGTGCAGAGCGGCGGGTCAGCTTACGGATCCTTGCTGGCCGATCCGAGCCTGCGCAATCTGGCCGGGATTCGCAGCCTGTCCAACGCGGCCACTCGCGAAGCCAACGTGCTGGCCTATAACGATGTATTCATGCTGATCGCCGTGATTGCGGTGCTGACCATGATCTGGCTGTCCATTCGTGCGCTGTGGCTGATGAGCACCACCAAAGCCGTCGACCCAGCGCCTTCCGTACCTCCTAGCGGTGCCTCCCATTCATGACCGAACCGACCACCACAACCACCAATGCCATCGCCGCCACCCCGGAAGGCGTGGCACCGACGCCCTCGCCGAACACCGAGCCGCGTTCGCTGCGGGTGCGCATCATCTCGTCGCTGGGTTTTGCCGCGATTGCCATCGTCGGCGTGCTGATCGTGCTCTACGCCTGGCAGTTGCCGCCGTTCAGCAGCGCGGTCGAAACCACCGAAAACGCCCTGGTGCGCGGCCAGGTGACGATCATCGGCCCGCAGCTCAGCGGTTACGTGTTCGAAGTGCCGGTGCAGGACTTCCAGTACGTGAAGACCGGCGACTTGCTGGTGCGACTGGATGACCGGATTTATCAGCAGCGCCTCGACCAGTCGCTGGCACAACTGGCGGTGCAGAAGGCTGCGCTGGCCAACGTGGTGCAGCAACGCAACAGCGCCGAGGCAACGATCAAGTTGCGTCAGGCCGTGGTGGCCGACAGTGAAGCACAGTTGCGCAAAAGCGAGGCGGATCTACGGCGTAACAAGGAGCTGGTGAGTGACGGCTCGGTGTCGAAACGCGAGATGGACGTGGCGCTCGCGGCCAATGCGCAGAGCATTGCAGCGGTGGCGCAGGCCAAGGCCAATCTGGAAATCGCCCGGCAGGACCTGCAGACGGTGATCGTCAATCGCGGTTCGCTGGAAGCCGCGGTTGCCAGCGCTGAAGCGGCGGTGCAACTGGCGCGGATCGACTTGTCGAACACCCGCATCGTTGCCCCGCGTGACGGCCAGCTCGGGCAGATCGGCGTGCGCCTGGGCGCCTACGTCAACTCCGGGGCACAGTTGATGGCGCTGGTGCCGAACCAGAAATGGGTGATCGCCAACATGAAGGAAACCCAGATGGACAACGTACGGGTCGGGCAACCGGTGCGTTTCACTGTCGATGCGCTGAACCACCGCAAGTTCACCGGCCACGTGCAGCACATCTCGCCGGGCACCGGTTCGGAATTCGCCCTGTTGCAGGCCGACAACGCCACCGGCAACTTCGTGAAAATCGCCCAGCGCGTGCCGGTGCGGATCACCATTGATGAAGGGCAGCAGGAAGAGGAACGCTTGCGCCCGGGGATGTCGGTGGTGGTCAGCATCGACACCGCAGCGGGTGACACACAACCGCATTGACCTCCACAGAGCCCCTGTAGGAGTGAGCCTGCTCGCGATAGCGTTGTGTCAGTCACTGAAGTGTTTACTGATATACCGCTATCGCGAGCAGGCTCACTCCTACAAGGGAGTCGCGGTGCTTTCAGGCAGCAATCATCGGCGGCAGGGTACCGAGCAGGGAAACGGCCGCCACAGCGCCCATCCCCAACAACCACTCCAGCACCACACTGCGTTTGAGCGCGCCCATGCGCTGCTGGCAATCATCAATTCGCAAGCGGTTGAACAGCGCCAAGCCAAGCATGCCCAGCACCATCAGCGCCTTGATCAGCAGGATCAACGCAAACCCGCTGAACAACGGCGTTGGCCACCATTGCCCGGTCAGCACGCGCACATTGATCAGCCCGGTGATCAGCAGCCCGCCGACAATCGCATAACCGACGCCGCTGAAGCGCTGCAGGATTGTGCCCATCGCTTCGCCCGGCTGGTGCAGGATCAACACCAGCAGCAACAGCCCGCCGAGCCACGCCGCCACGCATGTCAGATGAACGATCTGATTGAGAATCAGCAGTTGCCCGCTGAGCCCATCGAGCATCGCGCCGTGACCCACTGGCGCCAAGGTCGCCAGGAGCAGCGCACTCAGGCCCAGGCGCAACGCCAGGTTCGAGCGCCACGGGGTGAACAGCAACGCCAGCAACAGCGCGTTGATCAGCAGATGCCAACGCCAGACCTGACCGAAAAACGTATTGCCCAGCACCACGCCAATCGTGTGCGGATCGAACGCTGCCGCCGCCGAACCGGCCATGCTCGCGGTGATCAACAGCGCCCAGGTCACGCCGCTGACCAGCGCAATCGCCGTCAGCCAGCGCGCCAGTCGTGCCAGAAGCCGATCCAGCGCCGGCACTGGCGACTTGAGCAATAACGGTTGAAACAGCCAGGTGCCGAACAGCATCAACACCGCGCTGAAATGCACAAAGCGGCACAGCACCAGCGTTTCACTCATGAATTACTGGCCAACCTTGAACTGGTAGGCGCCTTCGCTCTTGTGCGTGTCGACCGACACTGCGTGCCATTCGACTTTGTACTCACCGGCACTCAGAGGTGCGGCCGGGGTGACGATCAGGGTTTTCTTGTCGCCTTCGGTGGTCAGCGGTTTGATTGCGACCGGGGCGCCATCGTGGGTCAGGCTGACTTTGGTGAAACTGGCTTCGACGCCTTCAGAAAAGGTCAGGCGCAGATCGGCCGGCGCGGCGACGGTGCTGTCGGCGGCCGGGGTCGCACTCTTCAGATGGGCGTGGGCGAAAACCGAAGATGCGGCGAACAGCGAAGCGAGCAGGGCAGTGGTGGTCAGGACGTTCTTGAACAGCATCGCGGATACCTCTGAGGCAGGACAAAGAAGCGTCAGTTTAGCCATGCGCCGACCTTCATACGAAGTTTTGTTTGCAACGGTCGCCCGCGCCCCAGAGCGGATGCTAGTCTTGGGCAACGCTGTTGTCAGGGAGCCCTCATGGGCAATCACAAGATCGAGATCCGTCGCAGTAACGTCGAGAAAATCCTGCTGGCGGCGGAAAAAGTCTTCGCCGAAAAAGGCTTCGGCGGCACCGCCATGGCCGACATCGCTGCCGAAGTGCAACTGCCGCGTTCCAACCTGCATTACTACTTTTCGACCAAGAGCGAGCTGTACAGCGCCGTGCTGTTCGACCTGCTGGAAGTGTGGAAGCAGGACGCGCTGTGCTTCGAGATGTTTGACGACCCACGGGTGGTGCTCAGCAGCTACATCCGCGCCAAGATGAACCACTCGCGCAGCCGGCCGCACGGCTCGAAAGTCTGGGCCAACGAGATCATCCACGGCGCACCGACCCTCGGTGAGGCGCTGGATCTGAGCCTGTACGACTGGGCGAAAATGAAGGAAGCGAAGATCCGCCAGTGGGTCGAGGACAAGCGGATTCTGCCGGTGGAGCCGTCGAGCCTGCTGTACATGATCTGGGCCTCGACCCAGCATTACGCCGACTTCGATCATCAGGTGAATATTCTGAACGAGCATCAGCCGCTGTCGGACATGCAGTTCGAGCGGGCAGTGCAGACGGTGACCAGTGTGATATTGCGCGGGATCGGGTTGGAGCCCTGAAGCAAGAGCTGACCCTCACCCCAACCCTCTCCCGGAGGGAGAGGGGGCCGACCGAGGTGTCTTGCGAGTTACATCGACCTGAAAAATCCAGTCGAATATGGACTCAAAAAGCCGTCCGTGCCTGTGCATGTATCGATTATGGATTCAAAGTAAATCGCTCAAGTCCGTGGATTTCTGAAATATCCCCCAATCAGTCCCCTCTCCCTTTGGGAGAGGGTTAGGGTGAGGGGGGCTGTTGGATCAGCCGGCGATCTAGACGGCAACGTGGTAAGGATTCCTCGGATCATGATTCCAGTCCAGAAACGGCTTGCCGGTCTCCATCGGCACCATCTCGATACAGTCCGCCACCGGACAAGTGATCTGGCACAAGTTACACCCCACACACTCATCATCGATCACTTCATATTTATGCGTGCCGTCGGCCTGTTTCAGGCTGCTGATCGCCTGGTGTGAAGTGTCTTCGCAGGCAATGTGGCAGCGCCCGCAACCGATGCACGCGTCCTGGTCGATCCTGGCGATCACCTGATAGTTGATGTCGAGGTACTTCCAGTCGGTGGTATTGCCCACCGCGCGCCCGGAAAACTCGGCGATATTGGCGTAACCCTGACTGTCCATCCAGCGCGACAGCCCGTCCTTCATTTCCTCGACAATCCGGAAGCCATGCAGCATCGCCGCCGTGCACACCTGCACCGCGCCGCTGCCCAGCGCCATGAACTCCGCCGCGTCACGCCAGCTGCCGATGCCGCCGATACCGCAGATCGGCAGGCCTTGGGTCTGCGGATCACGGGCAATTTCGGCGACCATGTTCAGTGCAATCGGCTTGACCGCCGAACCGCAATAACCACCGTGGGTGCTCTTGCTGCCGACGGTGGGCAGGGCGACCATGTGTTCCAGATCGACGCTGGTGATCGAGTTGATGGTGTTGATCAGCGACACCGCATCGGCGCCACCGCGATGGGCCGCGCGGGCGGCGACACGGATGTCGGTGATGTTCGGCGTCAGCTTGACGATCACCGGTAGCGAGCAATAGGTCTTGCACCACCGAGTGACCTGCTCGACGTACTCCGGCACCTGACCGACCGCCGCGCCCATGCCGCGCTCGGGCATGCCGTGCGGGCAACCGAAATTCAGCTCGATGCCATCGGCACCGGTGGCTTCCACCAGCGGCAGGATGTGTTTCCACGATTCCTCAACGCACGGCACCATCAGCGAAACGATCAGTGCACGATCCGGCCAGTCCTTCTTGACCTGAGTGATTTCGCGCAGGTTGATCTCCAGCGAGCGGTCGGTGATCAGTTCGATGTTGTTGATGCCCAGTACTTCGCGGTTGCTGCCGTAGTGCGCCGAGTAGCGCGACGAGACGTTGACCGCTGCCGGATCCTCACCGAGGGTTTTCCAGACCACGCCACCCCAGCCGGCCTCGAAGGCACGGACCACGTTGTAGGCCTTGTCGGTCGGCGGCGCGGAGGCCAGCCAGAACGGATTGGGGGCTTTGATACCGGCGAAGACAATCGAGAGATCGGCCATTTACGCAGCCTCCACGTTGAGCATCAGTTGTGCGTTGATCGCCTCGGCGGCGCGTTTGCCGTGCTGTACGGCTTGCACGGTGAGGTCCTGATCAAGGCTGGTGCAGTCGCCACCGGCATACACGCCGGGAATGCTGGTGCGCAGGTTGCCGTCGACCTGAATCCGTTCGCCCTGACGCTTGAGTTCGCGGGCCAGCGGGTCGGCGAGGGCGCTGCTGTCGAAGGCCTGGCCGATGGCTTTGAAGATCGCGTCGGTGGCCAGCTCAAAGGTTTCGCCAGTGGTTTGCAGACGACCGTCGACCAGTTGCGTGCGGGCGAAACGCATGCCGCGCACCTTGCCTTGCGCGTCGAGCAGCACTTCCTGCGGTTGCGCCCAGGTCAGCAGGCGCACCTGATTGGCCTTGGCGATGTCTTGTTCGTGACCGGTGGCGCCCATGTCCGCCGCGCCCCGGCGATACACCAGATTCACGTCACGCGCTCCCAGGCGGGCCATTTGCACGGCCATGTCGATCGCGGTGTTGCCGGCGCCGAGGACGATGCAGCGCTCAGCCAGTGGCAGTTGCGTCAGGTCATCGGCTTGGCGCAGTTCGCGGATGTAGTCGGTGGCGGCGAGCAGGCCGGGGGCGTCTTCGTGGGGCAGACCGAGCTGTTTGCTGGCATTGAGGCCGAGGCCGAGGAACACGGCGTCGAACTGCTGATGCAGTTCGCTGAGGGTCAGATTCTCGCCGAGTTTCTGCCCATGACGGATTTCGATACCACCGATCTGCAAAAGGAAATCCAGCTCTTTCTGCGCGTAGTCGTCGACCAGTTTGTACTTGGCGATCCCGTATTCATTAAGGCCGCCAGCCTTCTCCCGTGCTTCGAAAATCACCACGTCATGCCCGTGCATGGCACTGCGGTGGGCGCAGGACAAACCCGCCGGCCCGGCACCGACCACGGCGATGCGTTTGCCGGTAGCGGCGGCGCGCTGGAACGGGTGCTCGGTGAAGTGCGCGTTGTCCACGGCGTAGCGCTGCAGCAGGCCGATCAGCACCGGCGCGCATTCCTGGGCGTTGTTGCGCACGCAGGCTTGCTGGCAGAGGATTTCCGTCGGGCAGACCCGCGCACAACTGCCGCCGAGGATGTTCGCCGAAAGGATTTTCTGCGCCGCACCGGGCACGTTGTCCTGATGGATATTGCGGATGAACGACGGAATATCGATCTCGCTGGGGCACGCGTTGACGCATGGCGCGTCGTAGCAATACAGGCAGCGCGAGGCTTCCAGATGCGCCTGCCGGGCGTTGAGCGGTGGCGCCAGATCAGTGAAATGACCGGCGAGGGCGGCCGCGCTTTCGTGCGGATGCGGGAGATGGTTCAGGGTCTCGATCACGGTTTTTTGCCTCACGGTTATTGAGGTTCTCTGCCTCTGATGGGCAGTGGTTTTCGTCATGTCCTGTGGCGAGGGAGCTTGCTCCCGCTGGACTGCGCAGCAGGCCCAAAACCATTCACTCCTGGGTATCAGGATGAGCGCATTGCCTGGTTTTGGGGCGGCTTCGCCACCCAGCGGGAGCAAGCTCCCTCGCCACAGGGAATCGGATCAGCGTTTAACCGCTGTGGGCTTGTGCATCTCAGCCCGCTTGCTCAGCAAATCAAACACCGCCGGATACGCCGGCCGTTCGATATAGCGCCCGGCCCCGCGCTCGGCGCGCAGGTCGCCGTCGGCCCAGACCACTTTGCCCTGGCTGACGGTATGGCTCGGCACGCCGCGCACGGTCTTGCCTTCGAAGATGTTGAAGTCCACCTGCTGATGGTGGGTCTTGGCGGAAATGGTGCGGGTGCCTTGCGGGTCCCACAGCACCAGGTCGGCATCGGCGCCGACGCGAATCGCGCCTTTGCGCGGGTAGAGGTTGAAGATTTTCGCGGTGTGGGTGGAGGTGAGGGCGACGAAATCCTGCATCGACAAACGCCCAGTGTTGACCCCTTCATCCCACAGCACCGCCATGCGGTCTTCGATGCCGGCGGTGCCGTTGGGGATCTTGCTGAAGTCGTCGCGCCCGGCGGCTTTTTGCTCGGCGCAGAAGCAGCAATGGTCAGTGGCGGTGGTGTGCAGATTGCCGTTTTGCAAGCCGTGCCACAGCGCTTCCTGATGCCCGCGCGGGCGGAACGGCGGGCTCATCACGTAACCGGCGGCGGTCTGCCAGTCCGGGTGCTGGTAGACACTGTCGTCGAGCAGCAGGTGCCCGGCGAGCACCTCGCCGTACACCGGTTGACCCTTGCTGCGGGCGTAGGTGATTTCGTCCAGCGCTTCCTTGGTCGAAACATGCACCAGGTACAACGGTGTGCCGATGGTCTCGGCAATGCGAATGGCCCGGCTCGCCGCTTCGCCTTCCACTTGCGAGGGCCGCGACAGCGGGTGCGCTTCCGGCCCGGTGATGCCCTGGGCCATCAACTTGCGTTGCAGGTGATACACCAGCTCGCCGTTTTCCGCGTGCACGGTCGGCACGGCGCCGAGCTCCAGGCAGCGCTCGAAGCTTGCCACCAGCGTGTCGTCGGCGGCCATGATCGCGTTCTTGTAGGCCATGAAATGCTTGAAACTGTTGATCCCGTGATGGCTGACCAGCTCGGCCATTTCCTCACGCACCTGCTCGCTCCACCAGGTGATCGCGACGTGAAAGCCATAGTCCGATGCCGACTTCTCGGCCCAGCCACGCCACTGATGAAATGCTTCCATCAACGACTGCTGCGGATTGGGAATCACGAAGTCGATGATCGAGGTAGTGCCGCCGGCCAGACCTGCGGCGGTGCCGCTGTAGAAGTCTTCACTGGCCACGGTGCCCATGAACGGTAGTTGCATGTGGGTGTGCGGATCGATGCCGCCGGGCATCAGGTATTGGCCGCTGCCGTCGAGCACTTCGGCACCGGCGGGAACATCCAGGTTCTGACCAATGGCTTTGATCACGCCGTCGGCGCAATAGACGTCGGCGCGATAACTTTCATCATGGGTAACAACGGTGGCGCCACGGATCAACAGAGACATTGCAGCTACCTCGCAGGCATGACCGGCTTATACCGGTTCTATATGTTTTATAAAGCGTCGATGCTGGAAGATATATTCCTGCCAGCGCTGTCAGGAATAAAAACTAGCTGGTGTTAGTCGAATGAGCAAGATTATTTTTTATAAGCTTATAACGTACATAAGGTACTGAAATATAAAGATTAAAATTATAAATCACCAAAATGGTGAGAGCTTTCACCATTTTGACGCACTTGACAGGAACCAGATTTGAGCGAGATTTGTCATGGCAAATCAGCTGCTTGAACGCTAAGAAGTCGCGGCCCAGACGCTTTGCTGGAAATAACCGTGCACCACTTTGAACCTGGCTGTTCGAGTAACTTGGCTTGGTGTTTTGGGCGAGAGATGAAACAAGTAAGCAACATGCTTCAATAATTTGAATAAAAGCGTTTAAACATCAAACAGTTGAAAGCGCTATACGGACAGGTCGGGAAACTCGGCACAACAGTCGGCACGTTTATTGAGTGCTGGCGCTGACAAGCCAGGCCGGTTGGTGAAGTGCGTGTCCACATGCAAGTACTCCGGCCATCGCCCGGTGCGCGGCGCGTCCGCCCACTCACCCGATGAGCAAAAATAATCAAAATAACCGTGGAGCAGCCATGCAACAGAACAGATCGCAAGTGACCGAGCGCGACGGCTTGTTCGAACTCGAAGCCGGCAGCGACGTCCTCGACAGTCCCCGTTACAACCACGACATGGCACCGACCAAGGTGCGCGAACGAACCTGGAACAAATGGCACATCACCGCGCTCTGGGTCGGCATGTCGGTGTGCGTGCCGACGTACACCCTCGGCGGCGTGCTCACCGCGTACTTCGGCCTGACCGTCGGCGAAGCGCTGATGGCGATTCTGCTGGCCAACGTCATCGTGCTGATCCCGCTCACGCTCAATGCCTTTCCCGGCACCAAATACGGCATACCGTTCCCGGTGCTGCTGCGCTCGTCATTCGGCGTGCTTGGCTCCAACGTGCCGTGCCTGATTCGTGCGCTGGTAGCGTGCGGCTGGTTTGGCATCCAGACCATGTTCGGCGGGCTGGCGATTCACCTGTTTCTCGGCTCGATCTTCGAGGGCTGGAAATCCCTTGGCGGCACGGGGGAGGTGATCGGTTTCATGATCTTCTGGTCGCTGAACCTGTGGGTGGTGATCCGTGGCGCCGAGTCGATCAAATGGCTGGAAACCCTGTCCGCGCCGTTGCTGGTGGCGGTCGGTATTGGCTTGCTGGTGTGGGCAATGCCCAATGTGTCGATGACCGAGCTGCTGGCGATTCCACCGAAACGCCCGGAAGGCGCGAGCGTGGTCAGTTACTTCGCTGCCGGGCTGACAGCGATGGTCGGCTTCTGGGCCACGCTGTCGCTGAACATTCCCGATTTCAGCCGTTACGCCAAGAGCCAGAAGGACCAGATCCTCGGGCAGATTTTCGGTCTGCCGCTGACCATGTTCCTGTTCGCTTCACTGGGGGTGGTGATGACTGCCGCCTCGGTGAAACTGGTTGGCGTGACCGTGTCGGATCCGGTCAGCCTGATCGGCCATATCCAGAGTCCGCTGTGGGTTGCCGTGGCCATGGCGCTGATCATCATCGCCACGCTGTCGACCAACACCGCGGCGAACATCGTCTCGCCGACCAATGATTTCCAGAACATCGCGCCCAAGGTGATCAATCGCACCAAAGCGGTGTTGCTCACCGGCTTCGTCGGGCTGGCGTTGATGGCTCACGAGTTGCTGAAAAAGCTCGGGCTGATCGTCTCCGATGTCAGCCTGGAAACCGTGTATTCCAACTGGCTGCTGGGCTATTCGAGCCTGCTGGGGCCGATCGCCGGGATCATGGTGGTGGACTATTTCCTGATCAAGAAGCAGCAACTGGACCTGGCCGGGCTGTACCGCGACGACGTCTATCCGGCGTGGAACTGGGCCGGGTTTACCGCGTTTGGCGTGCCGGTGGTGCTGACCCTGCTGTCACTCGGCAGCGATGCATTCAGCTGGTTTTACAGCTATGGCTGGTTTACCGGTTCGGCGCTGGGCGGGGTGATTTATTACGGGTTGTGCGTGATGCGGGCGCAGCCTTCGGTTGTGAAAACAGCGGTGTAAATGAGGGCCTCATCGCTGGCAAGCCAGCTCCCACAAGGACCAAGTCGTACACAAACCATGAGTTCACTCAAATCCTGTGGGAGCTGGCTTGCCAGCGATGGCGGCCTGGAAAACACCACAGAAATACCATAAGAAACTGCCTGAGGAGATCAACATGAACGCAGCCGTAGACGTTCTGCAATCCACCCATCAGCACATCAACCGCGACCGCCTCTGGGCCTCGCTCATGGAACTGGCCAAGCTCGGCGCGACGGTCAAGGGCGGGGTCTGTCGCCTGGCCCTGACCGACCTCGATCGCCAGGCCCGCGACCTGTTCGTGCAGTGGTGCAAGGACGCCGGGTGCAGCGTCACGGTGGATGAAGTCGGCAACATCTTCGCCCGTCGCCCGGGGCGCAATCCGAACCTGCCGCCGGTGATGACCGGCAGCCACATCGACACCCAGCCCACTGGCGGCAAGTTCGACGGCTGCTTTGGCGTGCTCGCCGGGGTGGAAGTGCTGCGCACCCTCAATGACCTCGGCGTGGAAACCGAAGCGCCACTGGAAGTGGTGGTCTGGACCAACGAAGAAGGCTCGCGCTTTGCCCCGTGCATGATGGGTTCCGGGGTGTTCGCGGAGAAATTCACCCTCGAAGAAACCCTGGCTAAAGTCGATGCCGACGGCGTCAGCGTTGGCGAAGCCCTGAATGCCATCGGCTACGCCGGGTCACGCAAAGTCAGCGGGCATAAAGTCGGTGCCTATTTCGAAGCGCACATCGAACAAGGCCCGATCCTCGAAGACGAACAGAAAACCATCGGCGTGGTCCTCGGCGCCCTCGGGCAAAAGTGGTTCGACCTGAAACTGCGCGGCGTCGAAGCCCACGCCGGGCCAACGCCGATGCACCTGCGCAAGGACGCGCTGGTCGGCGCCTCGGTCATCGTTGGCGCGGTCAACCGCGCCGCCCTCGGCCATCAACCCCACGCCTGCGGCACGGTCGGTTGCCTGCAAGCTTATCCGGGTTCGCGCAACGTCATTCCCGGCGAAGTGCGCATGACCCTTGACTTCCGCCATCTGCAACCGGAGCGACTGGATTCGATGATCGCCGAGGTGAAGCAGGTCATCGACGCCACTTGCGAAGAACACGGCCTGACCTATGAGCTCACCCCGACCGCCGACTTCCCGCCGCTGTACTTCGAAAAAGGCTGCGTCGAAGCCGTGCGCGGCGCTGCCAAAGGTCTGGGCCTGTCGCACATGGACATCGTCAGCGGCGCCGGCCACGACGCCATCTTCCTCGCCGAACTCGGCCCGGCGGGGATGATCTTCGTGCCATGCGAGGGCGGCATCAGCCACAACGAAATCGAGAACGCCGCGCCGGATGATCTGGCGGCCGGGTGTGCGGTGTTGTTGCGGGCGATGCTCGCGGCTTCGGCGATGGTGGCCGCCGGTAAAGCCGCGGCCTGAAGATCAAAAGATCGTCCGATCGCGGCCCGAGCCTGCGGCAGCTCCTACAGTTGGATTGCATTCAACCTGTAGGAGCTGCCGAAGGCTGCGATCTTTTTATGTCACCCCAATGTCATGGAAATGTGCGACGTTTGCGCCCCATGAAAATCATCACCTCCGGCGCGTCCTATCTGGACATCGACGCCTACGCCTGCTGTATCGCTTACGCAGAGTTGCTCAACCTGCAAGGCATTTCCGCCCGTGCTGTCAGCAGTGCCAGATCCAACGGCAGCGTGTCGCCGACCGTTCTGAGCTGGGGTGCCGAGTTTCACCGCTACTCTCCACAAGCAAACGACGAATTCGTGCTGGTCGATGTGTCCGACTATCAGCACTTCGACCCGCTGGTGGTGCTCGACCAAGTGGTGGAGGTCATCGACCATCATCCCGGGTCTGAACGGTACTGGGCCGAGCGACTGGGTTGCGCCGCCGATATCCGCCCGATCGGCGCAGCGGCGACGCTGGTTTTTCAGCGCTGGCAAAGCGCCGGCCTGCTACCGCGAATCAGCGTGCACAGCGCGGCATTGCTGGCCACGGCAATCCTCGACAACACACTCAACTTCAGCGGAAAGATGACCACCGAACTGGATATCGAGGCTTATGAAATATTGGCGCCGCGGGCGAATCTGCCGGCGAATTGGCCCGAGCAGTATTTCCTCGAATGTCAGGCCGCCATCGAAGCAGACCTGCAGGCAGCGTTAGCGGCGGATCTGAAGCGATTCAATCCGGACAGCAACCTGCCGCAGGTTTTCGCCCAGATGACCGTATGGGATGCCGATGCCCTGATTGAAAAACGGCATGTCGAGATCAGCCGCTGGATGGCCGGGCAGGGCGATGACTGGCTGCTGAACGTCATCAGCATCCGTGACGGCAAGAGTTGTTTGCTGGCTGAGCCGCTGCTCAGCCAGCAGAAGCTGGATCGGTTGTTGCCGCTGCGATGGCAGGCGGGCATGGCGCTTGTGAAACCGTCGATGCTGCGCAAGGAACTGCTGAAACTGGGGTTGCACATCAACCCGGTCTGATCCGCTGATCAACCGGGCCGGTCATTTTTGCCCGCAATGCCCTGGCGTCTGTCAGTGCCGTTGGGGTTGCCCACATCCAGCAACCGCCGTTCGACCAAAACATTCTCCAGCGCCTGACGCTCGACCGGCGCCATTTGGTGTTCGCGCTTTTTCAGCTCCAGCAAAATCGGGCTGGACCAGGTGCGATAAGTCTGTTCGATGTTGCGACGCGACGTCATCAGTCTCTCCTTGATCAAGAGCCCGGTGAAGCTGGCAGGGGCTCAATCCGATGAGGGGGTAACCTTAGTCGAGAAACCCGGAAGTCGCGAATGCAGCACTCTTTTGTGGGAGCTGGCTTGCCAGCGATAGCGGTGGATCAGTCACCGCTGCATTCACTGAACGTCCGCCATCGCTGGCAAGCCAGCTCCCACAGGGTTTTGCATTGCATGCGGATCCGCGATCAATCGTCGATATTCATCATCGCCTGCACTCCTTCCCACGCTTCGGCGCGCATCCGTTCGATATCCAGCCCCGGAATCACGTCGTTGTCGACCACGATCCGGCCGCCCACCAGACTGTATTTCACCGTGATCGGTTCCCCCGCGACCACCGGGGCAACTGCGCGATCGTGGAAACCGAAGAACCGTGGATGATCAAGGCTGTAAATCACCAGATCCGCCGCTTGGCCGACTTCCAGCGTTCCGACCGCGCCCAACCCCAACACCTGTGCGCCACCCGCCGTGCCCCAGTGGATCACGTCTTCGGCGGTGGTGGCCGAGGCGCCTTGTTCGGCGCGGTGGATCAGCCATGCGGTGTTGGCTTCGCCGACCATGCTTCCGGATTCGTTGGACGCGACGCCGTCGACGCCGAGGGAAATCGGCACGCCGGCTTCATACATTTGCGGCACCGGGGCGACGCCGCTGCCGAGGCGCGCGTTGCTCACCGGGCAATGCGAGACGCCGGTGCCGGTCTGGGCGAGCATGCGGATTTCGCCGGGTTGCAGGTGCACGGCGTGGGCGAACCAGACGTCGGGGCCGAGCCATTCGTGTTCGGCGACGAACTCCACCGGCAGGCAGTTGTATTTCTCGCGGCAGAAATTCACGTAGTTCTGCGTTTCCGACAGGTGCGTGTGCAGACGCAAACCGAGGCCGCGGGCGGTGTGCGCCAGTTCGCGCAGCAGGGTCGGCGGCAGCGAAAAGGTCGGCGTGGTGGGGGCGACGACCACCCGGCGCAGGGCGTCCGGGGTGTCCTGGTGATACAGCGATTTCAGCCGCTCAATGTCGCCGACCATTTGCTCGAGGCTTTCCGGTTGCAGCGCGGTTTTCGAGAAGCCCGGATGCGCACTGGCCGATTCCAGCGCGCCACCGCGACAGAGCACGAAACGCAGGCCGAATTCGTCGGCCAGATCGAACAGCAGATCCCCGGTCTCGGTGCTGCCGTGGGCGTGATAGAGGTAGTGGTGATCGGCGCACGTCGTCACTCCGGACAGCAGCAACTCGACCATGCCCAGACGGGCGGCGATCCGCGCCAGTTGCGGGGTGAAGCGGTTCAGACGCGGGTAGGGCACGCTCGCCAGCCAGCCCTGCAGATCCTGATTCATGCCTTCGGGCACGGCTTTGAGCAGGTTCTGGAACAGGTGATGGTGGGTGTTGATCCAGCCCGGATAGACCACGCAGTTGCGCGCATCGATCACCCGCTCACCGGGTTGCGGCTCAAGGTTGGCGGCCATTTCGGCGATGCGTCCGTTGACCACGCGAATGTCCACCACACCGGCGCGGGCACGCGGGCCGCGCAGGCCGGTCATCACCGCCACGGGGTTTTTGATCAGGATGTTTTGAAGTTGAGTCATGGGCAGGCTCCAGTCAGAGGATGTGCGAGGCGGATTTGCCGGGTGTGGTGTCTGGCACGCTGACGCCGTTGAGCGCCGCGTTGAGCAGCACCGACACCAGGCAGGCGATGACCACGCTGCTGTGCAGGAACGGCTGTGACCACTCGGGCATTTGTTTAAACAGGGAAGGGGCGAGCACCGGCACCAGCGCTGCGGCGATGGTGAAACCGACGATCAGCACGTTGTAGCGATTGCGCTCGTAATCGACTTTGGCCAGGGTCTGAATCCCCGCCGCCGCGACCACGCCGAACATCGCAATACCTGCACCGCCCAGCGCGGCCGTCGGCATCGACGCGATGATCGCCCCGGCCTTGGGCACCAGCGCAATCGAGCACATCAGCAGGCCGCTGACCGCCACCACCCAACGGCTGCGCACACCGGTCAGGATCACCAGGCCGACGTTTTCCATAAAGGCGATGAACGGGAATGCAGCGAACATCCCGGCGATGGTGCTGGCCAGGCCATTGGCGCGCAGGCCGTTGATCACCTGCTTGTCTTCCACCGGTTTGTCGACGATGTCGCCGATGGCCACGAACAGCCCCATCGACTCGACCATCTGCACGATCATCACCACCACCATGGTCGCGATGGGGATCAGGCTGAAAGTCGGCAAACCGAAGTAGAACGGGTAGGGCACGGTCAGCCACGGCGCCTCTTCGACGCTGTGGAAATTGCCCATGCCCAGACCGTAGGCCAGACCGGCGCCGACCAGCATCCCCACCAGCACCGCCATGTTGCGCAGCAGCGGACTGCCATAGCGATTGACCAGCAGAATGGTCAACAGCACCACCACTGCCACCGCGAGAAATGCCGGGGCGCCGAAATTGCTCGCGTTGCGTCCGCCACCGACCCACTCATAGGCGATCGGGAACAGCTGCAAGCCGATCACGGTGACGATGCATCCGGTGACCACTGGCGGGAAAAACCGCCGCAATCGGCCCACGAACGGCGCCATCAGCATGGTGAAAATCCCCGCGCCGATCACCGCGCCGCAAACTCCGGCGAAGCCCACTTCGGGGTTGCTGCCGATGGCGATCACCGGACCGACGCTGCTGAACGCCACGCCTTGCAGAATCGGCAGACGCACGCCGAATTTCCAGAAACCGACGGTTTGCAAAAGGGTGGCGATGCCGGAGCAGAACAGTGTGGTGCTGATCAGCACCACGGTATCGGCGTGGGACATCTTCAGGGCACTGGCGACGATCAACGGCACGGCGATGGCGCCGATGTACGAGACGGCCATGTGTTGCAGGCCGAGGGTGAGCATCTGTCGCACCGGCAGGACGCGGTCGACAGGGTGCACGGTGGAGGAAGGAGTGGCTGACGACATGGGGAATCACCTCTGGCTGTTTTTATGCGGTAGAGAGGGGTATTCGTCTGATGCCGATCAATTGATTGACGCCGTGATGACACCTGTGGCGAGGGAGCTTGCTCCCGCTGGACTGCGCAGCAGGCCCATGCTGTTCAGGGGCCGCTTCGCGACCCAGCGGGAGCAAGCTCCCTCGCCACAGGTACCGTGTCACCGCCAAGTGATCGTTCCAGTCATTCGTGCTGCGAAGCCGCCATCCACCGGCTCCGAGGCCTTGTTCAGCCTGCCAGGCAGGCGGCAAAGCCCTGGTTCAGCGCCGCGCGGTCCAGGTCGCGGCCGATGAACACGATCTTGCTCGAACGCGGCTCCGTGCCCCAGGCGGTCGAGGCGCGGAATTCCACCAGGCTGTGCACGCCCTGCAGCACGTAGCGCTGGTCTTCGTTGGCCACGGCAAGCACGCCTTTCATGCGATAGAGGTTGTCGGCCTGGGACGAGCGCAGCTCGCTGATCCAGCGGTGGAACGCCATCAGGTTGACGGCGCCGTCCACGGCGATGCCCACCGATGACACGCTCGGGTCGTGTTCGTGGTCTGCTGATTCATGGTGGTGGTCATGCTCGTGATGCTCGGGCTCGGCGCCGATTTCCATGAGCTTCTGCGTGCACTCGAACGCGCCGATGCCGAGGATTTTCGTCAGATCGATTTGCGCGTGGGTCGAGGTCACCAGATCTGCGGTGGCGTTCAAACCACGGATCTTGCCGCGCAGAATGTCCACCTCTTCAGGGCTGACCAGATCGACCTTGTTGATGACGATGCGGTCGGCGCAGACGATCTGGTCCACCGCCTGATTGTCGACGCCATCCAGTTGCAGATCCTCCAGGTGCTGGGCGATGTGCTTGGCGTCGACCATGGTCACGATCGCGTCGAGTTCGACTTCCTCGGCAATCGGGTCATTGATGAAAAAGCTCTGTGCCACCGGGTACGGATCAGCCAGACCGCTGGTCTCGATCAGGATGTGATCGAGGCGCACCGGGCGCGCCACCAGTTCGCGGACGATGCGCACCAGATCCTCGCGAACCTCGGCGGTGCAGCACACGCAGCCGTTGACCATCTCGTAAATTTCTTCGGTCTCCGAGCTGAGCACCAGATCGCCGTCGATGCCGACCTCGCCGAACTCGTTTTCGATCACGGCGATCTTGCGTCCGTGGTTTTCCTTGAGGATGTAGTTGAGCAGGGTGGTTTTGCCGGCGCCGAGGAAGCCGGTGAGGATGGTCACGGGGATTTTGGTGTTGGGGGTTGGGGCGTTGAAGGGGGTGTTCATCTGGAGCTCCTTACCTGTGTTTTTTGTCGGAGTGCGATCAACTGTGGGAGCTGGCTTGCCAGCGATGGCGGTGTGTCATTCACCAGTGATGCCGGCTGACCTGTTGCTATCGCTGGCAAGCCAGCTCCCACAGGGGCCGGGGGGGGTCTTGCCATCGGCAGGCAACGCCGGCATCCAGGCCGAACAGGTCGAGTACCCGGCCGAGGCTGTGATCGACCATTTGCCCAAGACTCTCGGGCCGCGCGTAAAACGCCGGCACTGGCGGGGCGATGATCCCGCCCATTTCGGTGACGGCGGTCATGTTGCGCAGGTGGGCGAGGGTCAGTGGGGTTTCGCGGGCCATCAGCACCAGGGTGCGGCGTTCCTTGAGGGTGACGTCGGCGGCGCGGCCGATCAGCCCGGAAGACGTGCCGGTGGCGATCTCCGCCAGGGTGCGCATCGAACACGGCGCGACCACCATGCCCAGGCAACGGAACGAACCACTGGCGATCCCGGCGGCGACGTCATCGGCGCGGTGGTAGTGGCTGGCAAGCGCAGTGACATCGGCCAGTTTGTAGTCGGTCTCGTGGGCCATGGTCAGCAGCGCGGCGCGGCTGATGATCAGGTGGCTTTCGATGTTCAGCTCGGCGAGCAATTGCAGCAGACGCACGCCGTAGATGAAGCCGGACGCGCCGCTGATGCCCACTACCATCCGCTGGCGGCTCACGATGCCAGGCCTTTGAGCAACACCCGCGCACGTTCGAGCACGTCCTGATCCAGCTGCGCCTTGATCCCGTCGAAGCCTGAACCGCGTGTGGCATCAAGGCCCATGCGCGAAGTGGTGCCGTTGACCGATGACGACGGATCCAGCGGACTGCCGGGCAAGCCATCGATCACGAAAATATCCAGATGCGGCTGGAAGTGCGTGGCCAGTGCCCACAACACCTGGCTGTCGTCGGTGATGTCGATATCGCTGTCCACCGCGATCACGTTTTTCAGGTACGGATCCCAGCCGAGCAGGGCGAGCATGATTTGCCGCGCCTCGCCGTCGCGGCTCTGATCCAGTGCCACGTAGCAATGAAAGTGGGTGCCGGAATTCGGGTAATGCACGGCGGTGACAGCGGGGAAACGCGCCTTGAGCTTCTCGCTCATCTCCGCTTCGCGGGGCAGCCGGGCGAGGGTCAGGTGTTCGGCGTAGCGGCCGCCCATCACGTCCACCAGCCAGGCGTCCTTGCGCCGCAGCAGAGTGTCGACGCGCAGCACGTTGTTGGTCGAGCGATCCGAGGAATAACCGCTGAACTCACCGAACGGGCCTTCCTCGGCGTAGGCCGTCGGGTCGATGGCGCCTTCCAGGACAAATTCGGCGTAAGCCGGTACGCCAATGCCATAGCGTGGGGTCTTGACCAGCTCCAGCGGCGCACCGAACAACCCGCCAGCGACGGCGCGTTCATCGGCGCCATACGGCAAGCGCGCTGCCGCCGCGAGCATGACCAGCGGATGCGCGCCGACCACCATTGCAACGCGCAATTCTTCGCCGCGCTCGCGGGCGGTCTGCAGCATCCGCCACAGGTGTCCACGCGAGTGCAGGCTGGTCGCCAGGGACTGGCGGGCGTGGCGCATCGAGCGGTGGTAGCTCATGTTGGCGATGCCGGTCTGCGGGTCCTCGGCGATGATGATCGCGTTGGTGATGTACGGGCCGCGATCACTGTCGAAATGCTTGAGCATCGGCAGCAGCGCCAGATCCACGGCTTCGCCTTCGAACACTTCATCGAGCACCGGGCCGCTTTCCACGTAGCGCGGGGCGATGGGCTGGTTGGCGCGGCGCTGGAAGGTTTCGTGCAGTTGTGCAGGCGTTACGCCGAACAACCGGGCGATGCGGGTGCGGGAGGCGAACAGATTGGTCGCCACCGGCACCTTGAGGCCGCCGACGTTTTCGCAGATCAGCAGCGGATCGCGGCCCTGTGCGGCGAGGGCATCGACCAGGGCGGTGACGTCCTGATCGGCAGAAATCGCTTGGGTGATGGTCAGCACATCGTCCGGGTAGTCACGGCGATAGGCGTCGATGAACACGTGAAAGTCCTGAGAATCGCCGAGCGTCGAACGGGTCATGGTTTCACCTCGTAAAAAGCAGGCACGCAGGGGTGAGAAGGCGTTCGATCGAGCAGCCGTTGGCCTGCCGGTCGAGGGAACGCCGGGTCATCTTCGTGCCTGTAAAGTCGCTGTGTTGCCTCTACTGTTCACTCAGGTGCTGAGCAAATCCCTGTGGCGAGGGAGCTTGCTCCCGCTGGACTGCGCAGCAGGCCTTGTTCTTTGGGGGCGGCTTCGCCACCCAGCGGGAGCAAGCTCCCTCGCCACAAGGGTTCAGCATGGCTTCAGCGAACAGCGGTATCAGAGATACGTGGTGGTCAGACGAATATCCGCCTCGACCAGGTCTTTGGGCGGTGGCGTCGGTTCGATCCCGCACAACCGGGCGATGTTGTTGCCCAGGTAGTCTTCGAGATGATCCTCATCGATGCCCAAGCCCTGCGGTGCCGGTGAGCACAACACCTCCAGCTCGCGCAGCCACATGCCCGGTTCGTTCGGCGGCGAGTCGGTGCCGAACACGATCTTGTTGCGCGGCAGTTCCTTGGCGAACTCGACGATCCGCGACTGGAAGCACCAGCCGGATTCGCAGTACACGTTCGGCGTGTCCATCGCCATCCAGAACGCCTCGAACGAGTAGTTGCCGCCGGTCTGGATGCCGAAGTGGCCGATGATGAAATTGACCATTGGGAACTCGCGGATGATCGGGTAGAACATCGTCGGAATGGTGTACGGGCCGTCGCCGGTGTGGATCAGCACGACGATGTTGTACTTGGCGCAGACTTTCATCGCCGGGCGCAACCAATCCAGCGCCCGGTCCGGGCGATAGCCGTGCATGTTGGCGTGCAGCTTGAGCATCTTGAAGCCGTATTCCTTGATGTGGAATTCCAGCTCCGCCGCACCGTTTTCCGGTCCCCAGCGCGGGTTGAAATTGAAGTTGCCGATGAAGCGATCCGGGTACTTCACACAGAGTTCGGCGACATACGACATGTAGTCACGCACGCCCTCGCGGCCCCGGCGGTTGCCGTCGCGATAACCGGTGTTGCCCGGTGGCGGCTGGATGAAACCCATGTCGATGCGGCGCGGTTTGCCGTTGATCATGTACGGGCCGTCCATCAGTTTGAGCATGCGCTCGCCGGTGAACGGTTCTCCGGTGTGGCGCCAGGCCTCGTCGACCAGGTTGGTGGGGTGCAGATGGGTGTCGATGATCATCGGTTCAGCTCCTGGCCAGTTGCGTGGTGACGGGGCGCTTGAGTTGCGCCTCTGCTTCGGGAACGGAACGCGGCGGCGGTGTCGGTTCGAGGCCGATCATCCGCGCGGAGTTGTTGCCCAGGTATTCTTCGAGGGTGTCCTCGTCGAGGTTCAGGCCCTGCGGCGGTTCGTGGCAGAGCACTTCGAGCAGGCGCAGCCACATGCCCGGTTCGTTCGGCGGGGTGTCGGTGCCGAACAGGATCTTGTGCGTCGGCAGCACCTTGGCGAACTCGACGATCCGCGATTGCAGGCACCAGCCCGATTCGCAATAGACGTTGGGCAGCTCCATCGCCCATTGCATCGGTTCGAACACGTAGACGCCGCCGGTCTGCACGCCGAAGTGGGCCATGATGAAATTCACGTTGGGGAATTCCTTGATCATCGGCACCCATTCCGACGGGATGCTGTACGGCCCGTCGCCGGTGTGCAGCTTGACCGGAATGCCCAGCTCGGCGCATTTCTCGAAGCACGGGCGCACCCAGTCCAGCGCCCGGTCAGGCCGGTAGGCGTGCATGTTGGCCTGCATCTGCACCATCTTGAACCCGTGTTGCTTGACGTAGCGCTCGATCGCCTCGACGCCGTTTTCCACGCCGCAGCGCGGGTTGTAGACGAAGCAGCCGATGAAACGATCCGGGTAGGTCTGCACCATTTTCAGGGTGTAGGCCATGTAGGCGTCGATGGATTCACGGCCCGAGAGTTCGCCGTCGGTCCAGGTGTAGATGGTGTTGCCCTGCGGCGGCTGGATGAAGGCTTTGTCGATACGGCGAGGTTTGCCGTTGACCATGTACGGGCCATCCATCATCTCCAGCAGACGCTCGCCGGTGAACGGGTCACCGTCATGCCTCCAGGCGAGGTCCACGAGATCCGTGGGATAGCAGCTGATATCGATGATCATTGAAGTCGATCTCCTGATAGCGGGGAAGGGAGCCTTGCGGCTCTCGGCATCCACGCCCCGGGCTATCGGCCATTTCTATGCGCAGCACTCGCGCATTCCCTCGCCTGTTCGCATCCGGCCCGGGTGGGTGGTTGCTGAGGGCGAGTATTGGAAAGGGGGGAGGGGTTCGTACAATATTAATTGGGCGCGGTGGTGATACTTGGGCGATATGGTTTTGGTTTTAGGGTGAATGTGCCGACGCCATCGCTGGCAAGCCAGCTCCCACAGTGATCGAAGTGTTGATCCGATCTGTGTCACACCACAAAAACCTGTGGGAGCTGGCTTGCCAGCGATGGCGTCAGGACTGTGTACGCGCAGCCAACTGCCTGATCACCTCAACCACCGGCGCCACGCGCTCGGCCTGCCCGTGCGGCCACACCGCGTAGAGGTTGTAATGCGCAGCAATCTGCGCCTCGTTCAACGCCACCAGCCGCCCATTGCGCAACGCATCGGCAGCCAGCAATCCACGCACCAGCCCGGCACCGACACCCGCTTCGGCAGCCGCAATCAGGTTCGCCGCATTATCGAAAACCACCCGCGCCGGTGGCTCCTCGGGCGGCATTCCGGCTGCGTCCAGCCACGGAATCCACGAGCGCCGCGTATAGCCTAACAAAGGCAACTGCAGAATCTGCGCCGGGCTCAGCGGCAACTGCAAACCATAGCGCTCAAGCAACGCCGGTGAAGCCACCGCCAACACCCGATCGCCACAGATCTGCGTCATCTCGCAGTCATCCCAATCGCCATAACCGTAACGCAACGCCAGGTCCACGCGCTCGAAGCTACTGCGGTCACTGCGCGGCATCGACAGCAGCGTCACTTCGTAATCCGGCAGTCCGTCGAGCAACTGCAGCAGGCGCGGATTGAGCCAGCTCTGCGCCAGTTCACTGTCCACATCCAGGGTCAGGCGTTGCGCCACACGATGATTTTTCACCGAGGACAACGCCCGGTCGATCTGCGCCAGACCGTCCGACAGCACGCTGGCAAACAGCTGCCCGGCGTCGGTGAGGTTGCTGCCGCCGCCTTCACGCACAAACAACGGCTGACCGATGAAATCTTCCAGTGCGCGAATCTGCTGGCTGATCGCGCTGTGAGTCAGATCAAGTTTGCGCGCCGCGCTGGAAAAACTGCCACTGCGCGCCGCGTGGATGAACGCACTCATGGACTGCACTGACGGGTATCGCTTGTACATGTTGTTAGTCCTGCTAACAGCGGTTGGCAGAAATCGTCGCTGGCCGCGATTTGCCCGGGGTTCCAATAATCGGTGACCAGGCCCGCACAAAGACGGGCCGCTCTTTTGGAGCCTGACAATGATCGCATTCACGGTTAACGGCGAACGACGCGAGCTGGATGAAGCGTCCCCCTCCATGCCCTTGTTATGGGTACTGCGTGACCAACTGCAACTCACCGGCACCAAATTCGGCTGCGGCATGGGCCTGTGCGGTGCCTGCACCGTGCATCTGGACGGTGTCGCGGTGCGTTCCTGCCAGTTGCCGCTGGCCGCCGTCGCGGGCCACAGCATCACCACCATCGAAGGCTTGTCGCCGACACAAAACCATCCGCTGCAACTGGCCTGGGTCGCCGAAGATGTGCCGCAATGCGGCTACTGTCAATCCGGGCAGCTCATGTCCGCCGCCGCGCTGCTCAACACCGGCGCGGCGGTGAACGACGATTCGATCCGCAACGCGATGAGCGGCAATATCTGCCGTTGCGGCACTTACGGGCGGATCAACAAAGCGATCAAACGTGCGGCGAACGCGCCGAAGGAGGCGTGATGAGCCTGCGCGACGACACCTTGCTCGAACCGTCCCGCCGGGTCTTTCTCAAGCAAGCGGCGACGGTCGCTTCGGGCCTGGCGATTGCCTTGTATCTGCCCTCCGGTATCGCCGCCAGCGACCCGAAAGCGCCGGCCCCGGCTACGGAGTTCGAACCCAACGCCTGGGTGCGGATCTTTCCTGACGGCACGGTGAAACTGGTGGTGCACAAGCACGATTCCGGCACCGGCACGCAAACAGCGCTGGCCGCGTGTGTGGCCGAAGAGCTGGATGTGAACCCGATGACCGTGCAGGTGATCACCCCGGAAGATCCGTTTTTCGACACCTACATTCACCCGGTCTGGAAAGTCTTCTCCACCGGCGGCAGCACCAGTGTTTCCCTGGAATACCAACGCTTGCGCATGGCCGGGGCCACGGCGCGGGCGCTGCTGATCGCGGCGGCCGCACAGCAATGGAAAGTCAGCCCCGACAGTTGCAGTACCGAAGAAGGCCGGGTGGTTCACCTGTCCAGCAAACGCAGCCTCGGCTACGGCGAACTGGTCGGCGTGGCGGCGCATTTGCCGGCACCGGCCAACGTCACGCTGAAGGATCCGGCGCAGTTCAAGTACATCGGCAAACTGCGGCACAAACGGGATGCCGCGGCCAAGGTCTGCGGGCGCTTCAAGTACAGCATCGACGTGCAGTTGCCGGAGATGCTGGTGGCGGTGATTCAGCGCGCGCCGGTGGTCGGGGCGAAAGTGCTCAGTGTGGATTCGGCGGCGGCACTACAGGTGCCGGGCGTGCGCCAGGTGCTTGCGATTCCGGGGCGGCCCGATGTACTCGGTGGCAACCTGGAAGGCGTGGCGGTGCTGGCCGACACGTTCTGGGCGGCGCAGCAGGGTCGCAAGGTGCTGGAGATCAAGTGGAGCGACTCGCCACTGGCCGGGTTCGACAGCGCGGAACTGGCCAAGGCCCAGGCTGCGGCTATTTCCGACCCGCACAGTCAAAGCGTCACGGCCATGACTCATGGCGATGTCGACGCGCAATGGCCACACGCAGCGCAACTGCTCGAAGCCGATTACCGCATGCCGTACAAGGTGCAGAACCCGCTCGAGCCGATCTGTATCACCGCGCACGTGCAGGATAAGGCGATCACTTATTGGGGCGGTGTGCAGGTGCCGTCTTCGGCGCTGGAAGCCGCGCAAACCGTGTGCGGCATCGACAAAGGCAAGGTCACCATCAATGAGCTGGTGTCCGGCGGCAGCTTCGGTGCGCGGGAGGCCAAATACTGGTTGTTCGAGGTGGCGTATCTGGCGCAGCAAACCGGTGTACCGGTGAAACTGCTCAACAGCCGCGAAGATGAAATGCACGCGCTGTTCAATCACCCGGCCACGTTGCACCGGGTCAAAGGTGCGCTCGATGCCCACGGCCAACTCAGCGCGCTGCAACTGCACGCGGTTTCGCCAGCCTCGCCGGAGCAGTGGGAGCCGGGCTATTTCGAGCGCCCGGATCACATGGATTACAGCACCACCGAAGCGATCACCGCGTGGGACTTCGCCTACCGTCCGCCGCATCTGCAGTTGAACTGGGTCAAGCACGAAAGCCAAGTGCCCAGCGGCTGGTATCGCTCGGTGAGCTTCATTCCCAACGTGTTCGCCGTCGAGAGCTTCATGGATGAACTGGCCCATGCGGCAGGCGCGGATCCGCTGGCGTTCCGTCTGGCAAATATGCAGGAACGGCCACGGCATGTAGCAGTGCTGAAACAGGCGGCCGAGCGCGCCGGTTGGGGCCAGCCGCTGCCACCGGGCACTGCGTTGGGAATTGCCACCAATCAGGGTTACACCAGTTTTATCGCGGTGGTGGCGCGGGTCGCGACGGTCGATGGCAAGCCGAAAGTCGAGAAGCTGACCTGCGTGGTCGATTGCGGTTTGGCGGTCTCGCCGGGCGGGGTCGAGGAGCAGATCTACGGCGGCCTGATGTGGGGCCTCGGTCATGCCTTGTTCGACCGGCTCGACATTCAACAGGGCAGGGTGGTGCAGAGCAATTTCCACGATTATCGCGTGACCCGGATGTCGGACATGCCGGCCACCGATATCCTGGTACTGGATGGCGAGCCAGGCAAACCCGGTGGCGTCGGCGAACTGGGCAGCCCCTCGGTAGCGCCTGCCATCGCCAATGCACTGTTCAGCCTGACCGGCGTGCGCCAGCGTTCAACGCCGCTGACTCTGGGGTAAGCCGCCATGGACCTGCGTCTGCTGCGCTATTTCATGGCCCTGGCCGATGAGCTGCATTTCGGTCGCGCCGCCGAGCGTTTGCACATCTGCCAGCCGCCGCTGAGCCAGCAGATTCGTCTGCTGGAAGAAGAACTCGGCACGCCGCTGTTCGAGCGCAGTCACCATCGGGTCGAGTTGACAGCGGCGGGGCAGATGCTCAAGGAGCAGGCGCCGCTGGTGTTCGAACAGCTGGAACGGGCGCTGGACCTCACTCGTCAGACCGGGCGCGGGCAGCTCGGTGAGCTGGAAATCGGCATGATCAGTTCGGTGATGGTCGGCGTGCTGCCCAAGGCCCTGCACCTGTTTCGCGAGCGCTATCCGCAGGTGAACTGGCGGCTGCATGAAATGACCCCGGCGGCGCAGGTCAAGGCGCTGAAGGAAAAACGTATCGACGCTTGCGTGTTCCGCGTCGGTTATGACGATCCGCTGTTGCGCAATGAACTGCTGATCTACGAGCCGATTCATGTGGTGATGCCGGCTGATCATCCGCTGGCAAGGCGCGAAGTGCTGGCGCCGGCGGATCTGGCGCAGGAGCCGTTTGTCGCGCTGGAGCTGAAGCAGTCGCGGTTTGCCAACTTTCTCTATCAGTGCTGTATTCAGGCCGGTTTCACGCCGCAGATCCGCCAGCAGGTGATCGAGGTGCAGACGTTGCTCAGCCTGGTACGCGCCGGGTTTGGGGTGGCGCTGCTGCCGGCTTCTATCGAGCAGTTGGCGCCGGCGGGGCTGGTGTTTCGCAAGCTGACGCCGGCACTGCCGGAAGTGCCGTTGTACGCGACTTATCGCGCGGATGATGCTTCGCCGGTGCTCAGGCTGTTTCTCGATACGTTGCGCGAGCTGGTGGAATCTTCAGATCACCATTGATCCCCTGTAGGAGTGAGCCTGCTCGCGATAGCAGTGTGTCAGTCAGCGTTGATGTGGCTGACAGACCGCTATCGCGAGCAGGCTCACTCCTACAGGGATTTCTGGTGTTGTTGAAGTGCTCGGCACGATCACGAACGCCTGCGGTCGTAATCTTCACACGTGCATTCCCTGTGGAGATCCAATGAGCCAGGAAGTCCTGACCACTGAAACCAACCGTCGCCAGCTGCAGCAGATCATCGCCGGGCTGTCCGACGGGGTGATTTTGCTGGAGCTCGATCAGAGCATCCTCTGGGCCAACGAGGCGGCGCTGGCGATGCACGGTGTCAGCCGGATCGGTGAGCTGGGCGTAAATGCCGATGAGTATGCCAAGCGTTTCACTCTGCGTTATCGCAACAATCACGTGATCCCCCCGGAAAACTATCCGATCAGCCGCGTCGCCCGTTGCGAAGTCTTCAGTGATCTGTTGATCGAGCTGAGCGCCGTGGAGGATCCCGAGCATGTCTGGGTGCACAGCGTGCGCAGCATGGTGCTGACCGACCGCGAAGGGCAGCCGGAGTCGCTGGTCTTGATCATGAGCGATGTCACCGATTGGGCCAACGCCGAGCAGCGCTTCGAGAAAACCTTCAACGCCAACCCGGCGCCCGCGGTGATCTGCCGCCTCAGCGATTTGCGCTACATCAAGGTCAATCCGGGGTTTCTGGAAATGACCGGCTACACCCGCGATCAGGTGATCGGCACCTCGGCCTATGAGATCGATATTTTCGAGCAGGCCGAGCAAAGGGATCTGGCGATCCAGCGCCTGCGCGATGTGGCGACCATTCCGCAGATGCAGGCTCAACTGCGCCTGCCCGATGGCGGCAGCAAGCAAGTGATCGTTGCCGGGCAGCCGTTGGTGCTCAATGATGAGGATTGCATGTTGTTTTCCTTCGTCGACATGGAGCTGCGCCACAAGGCCGAGGTGGCGCTGCGTCAGAGTGAAGAGCGTTTTGCCAAGGCGTTCCGCCTGACGCCGGTGCCGATTCTGATCTGCACCGCCGAGGAGCAGCAGGTAATTGATGTCAATCAGGCGTTTCTCGACGCTCTGGCATACGAGAGTGACGACGTCGTCGGTAAAACCGTGACCCAATTGAGTTTCATCGACGACGATGGCGCGCGGGCCCGACTGCTGACCGCCCTGGCGAAAAGCGGTCGGGTTGATCGGGTCGACGTCCGGGTGCGCAAAAAGGATGCGGATCTGCTGGAGTGCGCGGTATCTGCCGACACCGTGAATATCCAGGACACGCCGTGCTATCTGCTGGTGCTGATGGACATCACCGAACGCAAGCGCACCGAGCTGGAGCTGGTGGCGGCGATTGAAGAGGTGATGAAGGATGCTTCGTGGTTCAGCCGGACGCTGATCGAAAAACTGGCCAACGTGAAGAAGGTCAACTCGCCGCAACTGCCGAGCGTGTCTTTTACTGACCTGACGGCGCGTGAGCGCGATGTGCTGGGACTGATCTGCGAAGGGCTGGCTGACAAGGAGATCGCCGCACGCCTGAAGCTGGCGCCGAACACGGTGCGCAATCATGTGGCAACGGTGTATTCCAAGCTCGATGTGCACAGTCGCAGCGAGGCGATTGTCTGGGCGCGGGAGCGTGGTCTGTTTTCTGGCGAGCGCGGCACGAAGGGCCAGCGTTAGGTGCAAATGCACTAATTGATGCGGTGCAAATGCAGGTTTTGGTGCAGTGGGGCAGTTCTTAGTCTGTTGGGGTGCGATACGAGCCTGTCGGCTTGGGATCGTCTCCCTTCGAAACAGCTAAAGGAACAGGCTCCATGATGAATCTTGCGCAGTTGCGCGCCAGCCTCGAACAGAGTTTTTCGCCATTGGCGTGCGAGTGTTCAGTGGATGGGGATCATTCGCTGACGGTGAAGTTGTATCACCCGGATTCGGGGCAGGTGGATCTGGTGATCAGCGGGTTGAAGCTTGATGCGTTGCGTACGCCGGAGTCGGTGGCGGCGCTGGTGGGTGAGTTGCGGTATGAGTTGGAGAGTAATTCTTTGCGGGCTGCTCGGGATCCGGATATGGCTTAGGGTTTTAGGGGGTTTTAGGGGGTTTTAGGGGGTTTTGGGTGTATATCCGTTGCTGCGGTAACGGCCTCCTAAGGTTCCGCCCTTACGGCGGGTCACCTTTTCCAAACGCCGAAAAGGTAACCCAAAAGGCTTTACCCTGACGTTTGGCCCTCGCTTAGGCTCGGGTTCCTTCGCTGCGGGATTCATCCGGGGGGCAGCGCCTACGGTTTGCTTCGCTGCACCTCCTCTCGCTGTGTTTGGCTGCGCCAAACGGTCGCTGCGCTCCCACCCCCGGATAAACCCCTCCACTCAGCCTGCCGACGGGCCCTCAGATCAAAAGCTTTCGGCGAGCTGACACTCGGCCAGTGTAGGAGCTGCCGCAGGCTGCGATCTTTTGATCTGGGGCTTCAGGGAGCAAGCCTGCTGGTGATGGCGGCCTGACAGCCGACCTGTTTCTGGCAGAAATACCCAATCCTGTGGGAGCTGGCCTGCCAGCGATGGCGGCCTGACAGCCGACCTAGTTTTGTCAGAAATACTCAATCCTTGTGGGAGCTGGCCTGCCGGCGATGGCGGCCTCACAGTCGGCCTGTTTCTGGCAGAAATACTCAATCCTTGTGGGAGCTGGCTTGCCAGCGATGGCGGCCTGACAGCCGACCTGTTTCTGGCAGGAATACTAATCCTTGTGGGAGCCAGCCTGCTGGCGATGGCGGCCTGACAGCCGACCTAGTTTTGTCAGAAATACTCAATCCTTGTGGGAGCTGGCCTGCCGGCGATGGCGGCCTGACAGCCGACCTGTTTCTGGCAGAAATACCCAATCCTGTGGGAGCTGGCCTGCCAGCGATGGCGGCCTGACAGCCGACCTAGTTTT
>NZ_JBIVMY010000044.1:36541-46096 GCF_044753325.1 Pseudomonas sp. NPDC088414
TTTGTCAGAAATACTCAATCCTTGTGGGAGCTGGCCTGCCGGCGATGGCGGCCTCACAGTCGGCCTGTTTTCGGCAGAAATACTCACACCTGTGGGAGCTGGCTTGCCAGCGATGGCGGCCTTCGAGAGAACACATTTCTTGCTGATGTATCCCTCCCACTCAGCTTTGCTCCCCACAAAATCGACAGCCAGTTCCCCCAGTCCCCTCCATTTCACTGGCGCTTACAGGGTGGTCGGCTATAAAGAATGAGTGGTCAGGTCTTCCGTCATCCGCGGTATTCGTGCGCAATGGCGGAAGTGGCTCTTCCATTCACCGCGGATCGTCCTATGAATAATCCTGGGAAACGCGTGTATCTGCCGTTGTCGCTGGCTTTCTCTGTCGCGCTGTTAAGTGGCTGTGCCAGTCCGCCGCCACCGCCTCCTGCTGCACCGCCACCGCCGCCGGTGCGTACTTGTCAGACGCTGGAAAACACTCAGGTGTCCGGCGATATGTACGTTGACGAGCAGGTCACTCGGCATATCACCACCACCCGGTGTGTCACGCAGTAGCGCTGTGGGGGTGCGCGTTTGCTGTTGCGGAAGTTGTCGGTGCGCTTCGTCAGGTAATGGCCCAAGGTCATTGACTGACAGAGAACCCCTGTGGGAGCGGGCTTGCCCGCGAATGCGGTGTGTCATTCAAAGCGATGGTGCCTGACACTACGTCTTCGCGGGCAAGCCCGCTCCCACAGGGTTAATCATTTGTCAGAGAAATCAGGACAGGAACCCACCGTCCACATTCAGCGAAACCCCGGTGGTGTAGCTCGACGCATCACTCGCCAGATACAAAACCGCCCCGGCCATTTCACTTGGATCGGCCACGCGCTTGAGCGGGATCTGCGTCAGTGCCTGCTTGAGGATCGCGTCATTTTTCACCAGCGCCGAAGCGAATTTGGTGTCGGTCAGGCCCGGCAGCAGGGCGTTGCAGCGGATGCCGAATTGCGCGCATTCCTTGGCGAAGACCTTGGTCATGTTGATCACTGCCGCTTTGGTCACCGAATAGATGCCCTGGAACACGCCCGGTGAAATCCCGTTGATCGAGGCGACGTTGATGATGCTGCCGCCGCCGTTCTCGCGCATCAGCTTGCCGGCTTCCACCGACATGAAGAAGTAGCCGCGAATGTTCACGTCGACGGTCTTCTGGAACGCGCCCAGATCGGTGTCCAGCACGTTGCAGAACTGCGGGTTGGTCGCCGCGTTGTTGACCAGAATGTCGAGGCGACCGAACTGTTCCTTGATCCCGGCGAATACCTGGCTGATCTGTTCCATTTCACCGATGTGACAGGCCACGGCGGTAGCTTTGCCGCCGGCAGCGATGATGGCGTCGGCGACATGCTGGCAGCCTTCGAGCTTGCGGCTTGAGACGATCACGTGGGCGCCTTGCTGGGCCAGCAGTTTGGCGATGGCTTCACCGATGCCACGGCTGGCGCCGGAGACGAATGCGATTTTGCCGTCGAGGTCGAACAACTGAGTCTTGGACATAAGGGTTCCTTGGTGTGGGCCGTCAGAGGCTCGATTTCGCAATGACCTGCAGGCTCATGTGCTCCAGCAGTTTGTTCATGTGAATGAACTGCGCGAAGCGTTTGTCCTGGGTCTGGCCGTGGTAGAAGCGGTAGTAGATCTGCTGCACGATGCCGGCCAGGCGGAACAGGCCGTAGGTGTAGTAGAAGTCGAAATTGTCGATCCGGATGCCCGAGCGCTCGGCGTAGTAATCGACGAACTCGCGGCGGGTCAGCATGCCCGGGGCGTGGCTTGGCTGGCGGCGCATCAGTTGCACCGGTGCCGGATCATCAGCCTGAATCCAGTAGGCGAGGGTGTTGCCCAGGTCCATCAACGGATCGCCGAGGGTAGTCAGTTCCCAGTCGAGCACGCCGATGATCTGCATCGGGTTGTTCGGGTCGAGGATCACGTTGTCGAAGCGATAGTCGTTGTGGACGATGCTCGAGGTCGGATGGTCGGCCGGCATCTTGTCGTTGAGCCAGGTTTTGACCTGCTCCCAGTGCGGCGCATCCGGGGTCAGGGCTTTTTCGTAGCGCTCGCTCCAGCCTTTGATCTGACGGGCGACATAGCCTTCAGGCTTGCCCAGATCGCCGAGGCCGCAGGCGTTGTAGTCAACCCGGTGCAGTTCGACGAAACGATCGATGAAGCTTTTGCACAGCGCTTCGGTCTTGGCTGCATCGAGGCCCAGTTCCGGCGGCAGGTCAGAGCGCAGGATGATGCCCTTGACCCGTTCCATCACATAGAACTCCGCGCCGATCACCGACTCGTCGGTGCAGTGCACGTAGGCTTTCGGGCAGTAGGGGAAACCGTCACGCAGTTGATTGAGAATGCGGAATTCGCGGCCCATGTCGTGAGCGGATTTGGCTTTGTGGCCGAACGGCGGCCGGCGCAGGACGAATTCCTGCTGCGGGTATTCCAGAAGGTACGTCAGGTTCGACGCACCGCCGGGAAACTGGCTGATCTGCGGGGTGCCGGTCAGGTCCGGAATCTGCGCCTTCAAGTATGGATCGATCAGGCTGGCATCGAGTTCTTCGCCAGAGCGGATACGGGTGGACTGGTCAGTAAGCGCCATGCTTATCCCTTCTGCTTATTTTGGAGGCCAGACATCATTGGCTAATCTAATGGCGCACTCGGGCGGCCACAAGCGCGCAGCGGTCTTATAGGTTAGCGTGTTGCAGGATAATCAGCGTTTCGAATAGGTACGGCAGCAGGGCGCTGCCGGCTCTTTTCAATGCACGCGCTGGTTGTTGAGCCTGGGGGGCAGGGCGATCGGCGTCAGCACCGGTTGCCCGGAGAAGAACGCCACGAGGTTTTTGCCGACCAGCTCCACCGTGCCTTGGGTGGCCTCGGGTGACAGGCCGGCAACGTGCGGCGTGAGAATCACGTTGCTCAGGACTTTCAGTGCATCCGGCACCTGCGGTTCGTGATCGAACACGTCCAGTGCGGCGCCGGCAATCCGCCGTTGCTCAAGGGCAGTGATCAGATCCGCTGTGGCGATGACACTCGCCCGGGCGATGTTGACGATGAAACCGTTCGGGCCAAGGGCGTCGAGCACCGGGCGAGTCACCAGATGCTGGGTGCCGATGCCGCCCGGCGTAGCGATGATCAGAAAGTCCGAGGCGCGTGCCAGTTCGGTTGGCGTCGAGCAGAACGCGTACGGCACATCGCTGCGCAGTTGACGGTTGTGGTAACTGATCTGCATGTCGAAACCGAGCTGGGCACGCTTGGCAATCGCCATGCCCACCGCGCCCAGGCCGAGAATGCCCAGGCGTTTATTGGCCAGCGACGGGCGCATGATCTTCGGCCATTCACCCCGGCGTACTGCCGCATCGCAGCGCGGAATGTCGCGCACCAGCGCCAACAGCATCGCCATCGCATGATCGGCCACCGACGAAGCGTTGACCCCGGCGCCGTTGGTCACGGTGATCCCGCGATCGCTGGCAGCCTGCAGGTCGACGTGTTCATAACCGGCGCCGATCACGGTGATGATTTTCAGTGCTGGCAGGGCGGCGATTTCCTCAGCGGTCAGCCCCAGCGGGCCACGGGTCAGCACCGCGTCGATCCGTGCGCCGTGGCTGGCGATGGCTTGCGCACGTTCGGCAGGGGTTGGTGCGAGGATCAGATGAAAGCCCTGATGCTCGAGAATCGGTAAATAGTCATTGATGGTTTCAACCAGTACCAGAACGGTGTCGGGCATTGCGCGGCTCCTGTGATCAGTGGCGGTTCGGTCGCGAAAGTCGTGTCAGAGTGCTGATTCCAGAGCGGTTTGGCAATGATGGCCGCAGCCCCGCTTCAGCCAGTGTAGGAGCTGAAACGGGGAGCGCGCGGGCGCTTCGTCAGAAGCTCACGTCGGCGCTGTTGATCAGCCGCGCAAATGCCCCGCCGAGGGTGGCGTTATGGTGCTCGATGATGACGTGGGCGGGTAATGCCGGGGTGTCCATGCAAGTGTGGGCGTCGGTCACCAGCAACGGTTTGAAGCCCAGATCGGCAGCGGCGCGGCAGGTGGCGTCAACGCAGAACTGGGTTTTCATGCCGACCAGGTACAGGTCGTTGATCTGATCGGTGTTGAGCTGCTGCGAGAGATCGGTGCCATGGAAGGCGTTGGGTCGGGACTTGTCGAACACATGGTCGGACTCGGCATTCAGATCGAGTTCCGGCAGCAATTGCCAGAAGGGGCTGCCGGCGGCAATCGGCGAACCTGCCGGGCCGGTGTGGCGTACGGCGTAGATCGGCACGTGTTGCTGGCGGGCCTGGTGGATCAGGTGCTGGATGTTGGCGAGCACACGCTCGCCGTCATGGGGTTTTTCCGGGCCATGGAACAGACCGACCTGCATATCGATGATCAACAGTGCTGCGGGCATGGTGTTTCTCCTTGAGGGCTGCAAGTGCCGCACGGACGGGAGAAACAACAAGGCCCCGTCCATTGCTGGCGGGGCCTTGGGTTCACTGCGCTGGATTCATCTCAGGCAGCAACACCACGACCCGCCGGTGGCGGTCGTGGTGGTACGGGTGAGGTGCAGCGGGCGAAGGTTCATGCCGCCGATCATGCTGGCGGCGGCGAAGGGCTGTCAACTGGCGTATTGAGCGATGCCGTTGCCGAACGACCAATTCTCCTTTTTGACTTCCACCAGATTGATGAACACGTCTTCCAGGCGGATGCCCAGTTGGCTGTTCAGGCTGTGCGCGATGGTCTGGTACAGGGCTTTTTTCTGCTCCAGCGTCCGCCCTTCATTGAGGGTGATCTGGATGATCACCAACTGATCGCTGCGCTGGATGCCCAGGTACTGCGGGTCGAAGATGAAATGTTCGCCATCATGCTCGTTGAGAATCTGGAAGTTGTCGTGCTCCGGCACGTTGATGGTGCTGCGCATGGCGGCGTAGATCTGCTCGCCGATGCGTTTGGCGAAGGTGGGGTCAGAGTGTTTTTTGATTTCGACGCGCACGAGGGGCATGGGCAAAGACTCCGTTGGGCAAGGGACTCCTCTCACGCTAGAACATGTCGGCCAGATTGAAAGTGTGGGGGTGATGAATTCGCCGCTGTTTTTGTACGAGGCTACCTACAATTTTCGCGGATTTTGCCTACGAATCTGGCAGATGCATCTGCTATCGGAAGGGTGATGAACGCGAAATCATGTGGGCACAAAGCAGCCCGGGCAGGGACTGCCGGCAGCCAAGGAAGGCGAATGCTCAAGAACGATCTTGAAAATCTGGAACTCGACAGGCTGGAGAATGAGTCAAGAAAGCTTGTGGCCGAAAGGAAAAAGCTATTGGCGGAGGAAAAAAAGCTTAAGAGAGAGACAAATTTATATCCGCTCGCAGTTATAGCTGGGGTGGTGACAGCAATCACCGCAGTAGCAGGCGTTTTCTTCAAGTTTTGATTGTTCGTTTCACAACCGTCCGACCCATGATCCAAAGGAAAACCACATGAGTACCTATGATCGCAAAGCCAGAATGGAACAACTGGAACGTGAGCACGATGAGTGGGAAGAAAGAATGCGCATCAAAAACAAGGGCGATATGTACCCAATCTGGGGAATGCTGGCGTTCGGCCTGTTTTGCATGTCACTCGGATTCATGCTGGCTCGATCGATCTGATCAAGTCTTCCCGCTCGTATTACATTGAAACTTGCCGGAAAACGACATCTCACGTATCCGGAGCCGACAGCCATTTTCCCGAAAACGACAACCCGCTGATCTGCTCCGCACAACCATTCCTCAGCTAAGTCTTTGCTTCTGCTCATTTATCGCGGAGAATCGCGCCCCTGTTTCGGCTGGAGCATGTCTGTCGGTTTTTTCCGACGCGTCCTGACCGAGTGGCAAGTGACCGGAATGCGGAGATCCGACCGGATGAATGATCAGGCCAATAGCGTCGACGAACGCTATGAAACGGCAGCACCAGCTGAACTGTCGAGCTGGAATCGCCATGACACCACGTGGATGTTGGGACTGTTCGGGACGGCCATTGGCGCCGGTACCCTGTTTTTGCCGATCAACGCCGGTCTGGGTGGCTTCTGGCCGCTGGTGATCCTCGCGCTGCTGGCCTTCCCGATGACGTTCTTCGCCCACCGAGGCCTGACCCGCTTCGTGCTCTCCGGTCGCGAAGGCGCCGACATCACCGAGGTGGTCGAGCAGCATTTCGGCATCAAGGCCGGTGCGCTGATCACCTTGCTGTACTTCTTCGCCATCTTCCCGATCCTGCTGATCTACAGCGTCGGCCTGACCAACACGGTCGCCAGCTTCCTCGAACACCAACTGCACATCACGCCGCCACCGCGCGTGCTGCTGTCGTTCGTGCTGATCCTCGGTCTGCTGGCCGTGGTGCGTTGCGGCGAGCAGGTGATCGTCAAGGCGATGAGCCTGATGGTGTACCCGTTCATCGTTGCGTTGCTGTTCCTCGCGGTGTACCTGATTCCGCACTGGAATGGCGGCATTCTCACCACCGCTTCGCAAGTACCGGCGCCGTCGGCCCTGCTGCACACGCTGTGGCTGGCGATCCCGGTGATGGTGTTCTCGTTCAACCATTCGCCGATCATTTCGGCGTTCGCGGTGGATCAGAAGCGTCGTTACGGCGTCAACGCTGACCAGCGCAGTTCGCAGATCCTCTTCCGCGCCCACCTGTTGATGGTGGTGATGGTGCTGTTTTTCGTCTTCAGTTGCGTGCTGACCCTGTCGCCGGAACAACTGGCCGAAGCCAAGGCGCAGAACCTGTCGATCCTGTCGTACCTGGCTAACCACTTCAGCAATCCGACCATCGCTTTCGCGGCACCGTTGATTGCGTTCGTGGCGATTTCCAAGTCGTTCCTCGGCCACTACATCGGTGCCAGCGAAGGCCTCAAGGGTCTGATCGTCAAGAGCGGCAAGCGTCCGGGCGCCAAGGCGCTGGATCGCATCGTGGCGGCGTTCATGCTGGTGGTGTGCTGGATCGTCGCGACCCTGAACCCGAGCATCCTGGGCATGATCGAGACCATCGGCGGCCCGGTGATCGCGGCGATTCTGTTCCTGATGCCGATGTACGCGATCCGTAAAGTGCCGGCGATGGCGCGTTATCGCGGTCAGGCTTCGAACGTGTTTGTTACCGCCGTGGGTCTGGTGGCGATTTCGGCGTTGATTTATTCGCTGACGGCGTAAGCCAAAGCTCCAGGTACTCAGCTACAGTGGCCGCTGTGCGTGATGCGCACAGCGGCTTTTTTTCGTCTGGAGACAGTGGATTGTCGAGCGCGCCCCAATCTGTAGAACCCCCCAATCGTTGGCAGGACATCCTCGCCGGTCTGTCGATTGCCGGGCTGTTGTTGCCCGAAGCGGTCGCTTATTCGACCATCGCCGCGCTGGCGCCGCAGGCCGGGGTGATTGCGCTGTTTGCCGGGTTGCTGTGCTATGGGTTGT
Source organism: Pseudomonas sp. NPDC088414 (assembly GCF_044753325.1). Taxonomy (NCBI): domain Bacteria; kingdom Pseudomonadati; phylum Pseudomonadota; class Gammaproteobacteria; order Pseudomonadales; family Pseudomonadaceae; genus Pseudomonas; species Pseudomonas sp. NPDC088414. The sequence goes on from NZ_JBIVMY010000044.1 coordinate 43,961, forward strand.
TTGGCACCAGCCGCTTTGCCATTGTTTCTGCTACGTCATCCTCGGCAGCGGTGCTGGCGGCGGCCACGGCGACGATGGCCAATGGCGACCCGCAACTGCGCGCGACGCTGGCGGTCGGGCTGGTGCTGGTCACTGGCGGGCTGTTCTTGCTGGCGGGGATCTTCCGTTTCGGCAGCGTCACCGCGTTTATCGCCAAACCGGTATTGCGCGGATTCGCCTTCGGCCTGGCGCTAACGATCATCCTCAAGCAGGTCGCCAGCGTGGTCGGCGTGCACCTGACCGACGCCAATCTGGTGCGCTTCGCCCCGCAATTGCTCGAACAACTGCCGCAATGGAACTGGCCGGCGGCGGCTGGCGCATCGGTGGCACTGGTGCTGTTGGGGCTGTTCTCGCGCTTTCCACGGGTCCCCGGTGGTTTGCTGGTGGTAGTGATCGGCATTGTGGCCGGGCAATGGCTGAACCTGCCGGCCCATGGTGTGAGCATGATCGGTTTGATCGACCTGAGCCTGGAGGTGCCAAGCCTGCCGCTGCTGCCGTTTGCCGACTGGCTGCGGCTGGGGGAGGTGGGGTTCGCGCTGGTGATGATTCTGTACGCCGAGTCGTACGGCTCGATCAGTTCGTTCGCCCTCAAGCACGGCGACCGTGTCACTTCCAATCGCGATCTGCTGGCGCTCGGCGCAGCGAACTTGTTGTCCGGATTGTTCCATGGCATGCCGGCGGGGGCGGGGTATTCGGCAACGTCGGCGAACGAGGCCGCCGGGGCGACTTCTCGCTGGGCCGGTGGTGTGGCGGCGCTGGTGGTGCTGGTGATCGTGCTGACGGTGCTGCCGTGGATCGCCCTGACGCCGGAGCCGATTCTGGCGGCCATCGTGATTCATGCGCTGGCACGCGGCTTGAGTCTGCAGCCGCTGGGGCGCTACTTCGTCTGGCGCCGGGATCGGCTGCTGGTGTTGTGCGCGGTGGCGGCGGTGCTGCTGCTGGGCATTCTCGACGGCTTGCTGGTGTCGGTGGCGATCAGCGTGTTGCTGATGCTCAAACAGATGTCGGCGGCGGACATTCAGGTGCTCGGGCGGATCGACGGCGGGCATGATTTTGTCGATGTGCAACGTCATCCGACGGCGACAACCGAGCCCGGAGTGCTGATTGTGCGGCCCAGTGAGGCGTTGTTCTTTGCCAACGTCGAGCGGGTTCTTGGTGCGGCGTTGCGCTTGATTCGTCACTCGGACGCACCGCTGCACACAGTGATCCTGAGTCTGGAGGAAACCCCTGACCTGGACGGCACCAGCATCGAGGCGATGCAGGAGTTCTTTCTGCGGGTGCATCAGGAGGGCAAGCGCCTGATTCTGGCGCGACTCAAGCATGAGGCGCTGGCTGTGCTGGAGGCGTTGCCCGAAGTGCAAGCAAATGGCGTGACGCTTAGCGGGCTGAGCGTTGATGGCGCGGTCCGGCAAGCCCTCAAACTCAACACTTAACCCCCCTGTAGGAGTGAGCCTGCTCGCGATAGCGGTGTGTCAGTCGATACAAATGTATTTGACACACCGCTATCGCGAGCAGGCTCACTCCTACAGGGGACGGTATTCCAAGGCATAAAAAACGCCGCACATCTCACGATGGGCGGCGTTCTTCATTGCGTTGTAACGTTAGGCTTGAACGACCGGAATCTTGGCGTTCGCAGCCGCTTCACGGAACTCGGCGATCTGGTCGAAGGACAGGTAGCGGTAGACATCGGCCGCCATGCTGTCGATCTTGCCAGCGTATTCCATGTACTCCTCGACGGTCGGCAGGCGACCCAGGATCGAAGCTACGGACGCCAGTTCGGCCGAAGCCAGGTAGACGTTCGCGCCGTCGCCCAGACGGTTCGGGAAGTTACGGGTCGAGGTCGAGACCACGGTGCTGTTCGGCTCAACGCGTGCCTGGTTACCCATGCACAGCGAGCAGCCTGGCATTTCCATGCGCGCGCCTGCTTTGCCGTAGATGCCGTAGTAGCCTTCTTCGGTCAGTTGGTGAGCGTCCATCTTGGTCGGCGGCGACAGCCACAGACGGGTTGGCAGCTGACCCTTGACCTGATCCAGCAGTTTGCCGGCAGCGCGGAAGTGACCGATGTTGGTCATGCACGAACCGATTAACACTTCGTCG
>NZ_JBIVMY010000045.1:0-42928 GCF_044753325.1 Pseudomonas sp. NPDC088414
AAAATTGAGCAGTGCGGCGGCGCGGTTGATGGCCCACTTGCCGTCCGGTAGCAACTTGGCGCCGGGGATTTCGGGGTCGAGCAGCGCGCGTGTACTGATGGCCTTTTTGGGTTGGACGAGCATGACGGGAACTCCTGCCGAACGGTGTGGGCGGTGGAGTGATTGAGCGATCAGACGGGGGATTTGGCTACTGTCAGATCTGACAGGTGAGTAGGGATTTTCGACCAGCGGTCACACCCTTGGATTCGCTTTACGGTGTTTCTCAGCCAAAAAGACAACGGCCAGCGAAGGCCGTTGTCCCCTTCATCAGCGAATGCCTACAACGTTAGAATAACCACCCCCTGTTGTGGCGGATCCTTCACCTCCTGAAACCAGATACCTGGTTTTTTTTGCCGGATATGGCCACCAATAGTTACTGTCATCGGTTGACCAGTAATGATGATTTCCCATGGGCCACCGACTTCCATAAGCCACATGTATTTCGTACAACTCCGCCATGCTGGGGATCCGAGCGCCTGCCGACGCGGCCGATGAGTTGGCTTGCCCCCAGGTTGCATTCCCTAAGCCTATGCAGTGGATTACGTTCGTCACCGTCACGTTGTAGCTCTTGGACTGGTTGGCGCTGTCTCGGGCGGTGATGGTCGCTACCCCCCTGCCGCGCACGGTCACTAACCCGGTTCCATCGACTACCGCTACTCCCGTGTTGCTTGAGACATAGGTATAACCTGGCAGGCCACCGGAGGCCTGATGTCGCACCGAGTTACCAGAGTCGAAAGCAGGAAGAACTTCGGGGTTGCCCGGAATGATGTAAGTCTTGCCACCCAACGTGACCGGGCTGGTATTGAAGTTCAACGGTGCCAACGGATTTTCCCGAATAAAACTGCGCGATGCGGTCTGTTGATTGTTGGCTACCGACTTCGCGTACACCGTGTTCGAGCCCAGATGAATGCCGAGGCTGAGTGACCAGTCACCGCTGCCGTTGGCAGGCACGATTTGCCCCGCCACGTTGTTGAGAAAAACCTGCACGCTGTACAGCGGCGTTGCTGCTCCGCTCACGACCACCGAGGTATCGGTGGTTGTCCCGTCCGGGCCCAGTTCGCCGCCTGAATGCCGGACCGAAGTCAGCGTAGTGGTGCGGTGGGCCCTGACGGTAAATGAGTGAAGGGGTGACTCAAGCTGACCTCCATAGAGTGCTTTGGCTTTGAGGGTGTAGGTGGTGTTCTGACTGAGGCTGGCAAGTCGAATGCTGCCGCTGCCATTGAGGCCCAGTGGTATCGGCGCACCAATGGGTGCTGCACCGTTGTATAGCTGGACACGCTGATTGCTGTCCGCACTGACGGTTACCGTGACCTCGCTTTCGTAAGTCGTGCCATTGTGGCCAATGGGGCCTTTGACGTCGGTGACGGAAACGATACGAGGAGTCGTAGAAACTGCCACGGTAAAGGCACGAGTCGCAGATTCCGGTTGCGTACCGTACAAAGCCCTGGCCTTGATGGTATGGGTGATGGCGCTCAGACCGGTCAGTGTTTTGGTCCAATTACCACTGGAATCTACAGGTGTGACGGGAGCGATAGCCGTGTTGTTATCGTAGATTTGCACGCTCTGGCCGTTACTCGCAGTGCCGGTAACCGTCACCGTGGCGTCGAACGTTGTGCCATTGGGAGGGATTTCTCCCTTTGAATCACTGATCAGGGAAATGATTGGAGCCAACGCTTCCAGCACAGTGAAAACTCTAACCGCAGATTCTGGCTGACTACCGTACAGTCCCTTTGCCAGGATTCGGTAGACGGACGGGGTCAGGTTGGTCAGCGTCTTGGTCCAGTCCCGATTGTTGTCGACGGGTGTGTCGGGTGCAATGGGCGTCGTGCCGTTGTAAATCTGGATACGCTGGTTGGCGACGGCAGTGCCTATGATGGTCACGCCGGTTTCGAACGTCGTGCCATTGTTGCTGATATCACCTTTTGAGTCGCGCACCCAAGATATGGCTGGCGCCGTAGCTTGCGCCACTTTAAATGTCCGGACTGTCGACTCCAGTTGATCGCCATAGGTTGCCTTGGCTTTGATCGGGTAAGTCCTTGGCGTCAGATTCTGCAGCCGGGTGCTTCCTTCGCCATTGCCGCCAAGTGTTATCGGGTTTCCGATTGCCGTTGCCCCGTCGTAAAGCTGCACCACCTGATGACTGTCCGCGTGAACCGATACGGTGACCTCAGTGAAATAGGTCGTGTCGTTGTCATCAACGGGACCGTTGGCGTCCGTAACGGCGGTAATGCTTGGCTTCGTAGCGACAGCAATCGTGAAGGTTCGCGGCTCGCTGATTTTGTCATCGACGTCGTATAGGGCAATTGCCTCCACCCGTTGCAAACCCTCAATCAAATCCACCGTCAATGTCCATTTGCTGCTGGCATCCACGCTTGGCATGCCTTTGGATACGCCATTGATCTGGACATCGACTTCTTCGGCCCGCGTGGCTGTCCCTTCGATCGTCACACGTTTGTCATAGGTCTGGCCCGCTTCGGGAATGACCGTGCCTTGTGCCGTCTTCACGGTGGTGATGACGGGTGTGACGTACTCGTAGTGCTGGTGAATGATCAGCGGCAGTTTCGGGAAAACGATCGCGGCATCTTCATCCGTGCCGTTATCGAAAATGACTTTGCAAACCACGATGGCGTTGGAGCCGTGAAGCAATTTCAGCAGTTCCGTCTTGAGCAGGGTTTCATTCAGACCTTGAGTGAGTTGCGTTGAGTTCACTTCATGCGCGCTGAGCAGATCGATTCGATAAGCGCCCGTGCTGGCCAGGCCCTCGATGTACAGCCAGACCCGTTGCTTCAAGGTAATAAACGGCCATGCCTTGACCAGTACGTTCGCGTTCCCGCTGAGCTCCATTACCAGTAACTCACCTGCGGTCGACTGTGGAACCTCGGGTCTTGGCAGCTCCGTTTCAGGGTCTTGAAAAGTGAGAACTTTCAGCGGGAGGGTTTCCGAAGCGGTCCACAAGCCATAGCGCTGGACGTCGTAATTGACCGCAACCTCGCGATTGATATTGGCGCCGACAAACGAAGGTGGCAGGTGGAACCTCACGGTGCCGGTGGCCTCGGCGGGTTTCTCCAGGTCTTCCGAGGTCCCGGCGCCTGGCGTGCCCCGCCATTTCAATCCGAGTGTGTCGAGCAAGGTGTCCATGGTCGCGTAGCTGCAATCGATGTCCACGCCATTACGTGCGTCCATCGGATTCAGCATGCCGCCGGGGGCCTGGACAACCGTAGGTGGCGGTAATTTGCCCAGAGGGATGCCGACCATCACCTCCAGAGGCGCGGAATAGCTGTATTCCCCGGAGGCAGCGTGCAGCAACGTGTAGATGACGGTCACGTAGTAGCCGATATTGGCCGAGACATAGCGTTTGTCCACGCGGAACCTTACGGGTTGGCCGACTGTTGCCAGGGTGATCGGCACGCTTGCGGTGGTGCTGCCGTAAAGGGTGACCCCGATCCAGTGGTAAGTCAGCGTATCGCCCTTGACCCAGTCCACCGGTCTGACCAGCACATGCACCAGTTTGTCTGTTTGAGACGGATCGAGAATGTCATCCGGTGCTTCTTCGACCTTGGGCGCTGGAAGCGTTGCTTGCCATGTGCCCACGCTGACCCGCAGAAACTCGGACTCACTGGTTCCATACTGGCCGGTAGCATCGTTGAATACCCGGTATTGCAGTTTGAGGCTGCCGTTGTCCAGCGCTAAAACGTGCTCGCTGCTGACGTAAATCGTCACCTCGCCGGCTTTCTGCTCTTCACCTGAGACGGTGTGCTCTTCTTCGTGCAGGTAGGCATCGTCGTTGGACTTTTTGCCCAGCCAGATCAACGTCAGGTGATCGCCATTGCGGATACCCGGGTACCTGACCACCACGGATGCCGCCATTACCGTGACCGGCAAAATGTTCCCGACCACCTCGTTGATGGTCGGAGCCGGCAGCAAAGACGGATTACCGATCACGGTAGCGAAGGTGCGCCTGGAATAAAGCGTCGGGCTGCCATCCTGCTTGCGCAATGCATAGGAGGCGTCGAGGGTGCCTTGGGCAAAGAGTTTCACGAACTCGTAGGCAACCGGGATTTCATGCAAATAGGGCGGGTTGCGGACGATGGCTTCAACGCTGAATGTCTGAGGTGGTCTGCCGGGAATCGGCGTGCCGACTACAGTGATCACGAGCGTGTCACCGGCAGTGAAGACGTCGTTGGGTTTGATCAGGATCTGCAGGGTGACCGGGTTGGCATCCAGGTCCGCAAGGATGATTTTCCCGTCATCCGCTTCCTTGATGATGAGCGCATCGAGACGTGATACCCCGGCATCAACTTGCACGAAGGTAGCTTCTGACCACTTCACACTCCAGTTGTAAACCACATCGCAAACATCGTAGTGGATCTTCATTGCCGCACTGTCACCGGCCGTGAGGATATCTTCGGGCCGGGCCATGACGACAATGTCGACGGTGCCTTCCACTTCTGCCTCTGTCAGCACATGTGGCAGAAGAAAAACGCTACCCCACATTGCGAGAATGATGTCGCCCTCCGCGATATTCGGATAGCGCGTGATGGTCATTGGCACGCCCGTGTCGAGCCACGGCTTGGTCACACCGTTATCGATGACATCCTGCGGTAACCCGACCATCTTCAGCTCCGAATGCCAAGGCTCGAAGGGACGCTTGTCGTCACCGGCCGGGTCGTCGATTTCCAGCAACAGCGTCAATGTGGCCGATGGATAGTCGGGCACGGTTTCGCCGGCGCGGGTCAACAGGTAGTGGCAGGTGAATAATCCCGGTAGCAACCCGTCCTTGGGAGCGAAGAAGAACCATCGCTGATTGAGGTGTTCATCGCTGACCTTGAGTTCGGCGACCTTTTCGTCATTCAGGAAAACTTCCAGCAGATCATCGATCGCCATGCCTAGGTAGGGGTCGATAAGGGCAAACAGACCGTCAGGGAACGCCTCAAATGCTTTTTTGTTGATCCCTCCGTCAGCACCCGGCACCGGGATGACCATGTCGGCGAAGTAGGGTGGGTACAATCCTGACAACGGGGCGGGCAGTTCATTGCGACTGGGGAACAGGGACCGACGGAAAGTGAACATGATCAACTCCATCCAGATTGGTGCGCCCGTGAACTCAAGGATTTCTGCCTCTGAAAGTTCGAGCTGTGGATCAGGGGCAGGAGTGATTTAAGGCCTGACGGGGAGGGACTGGCTACTGTCAGAAATAACAGGTGGGCGGGTATATCCGATGAACGGTTGGTCGCTTTTACGAGAGTGAGAGCAGGGTGAAATCAGGGATTGCGCAAGGTTTTCTGTTTGAGGATATACACCGTCACCAACACTGCACTGGTCAGCATGAACCCCCGCGCCCACGGCAGGGGCACCAGGTAGCACGAGAACAGAATGCTCGCCCACATCAGGCCGATCGCGTAGACCTTGCCCTTGAGCGGAATGCCGTTGCCATCGAGGTAGTCGCGGATCCATGGCCCGAGCTTCGGATGCTCGACCAGCCATTGATAGAAACGTGGAGAGCTGCGCGCGAAGCAGGCTGCGGCGAGCAGCAGGAAAGGAGTGGTGGGCAGAACCGGCAGGAAAATCCCGATCACTCCCAATGCCACGCTGAGCCAGCCGATGGCCAGCAGCAAGTAGCGCAACATCAGGGGGCGGTTGCCTATGGGGTTGTCCATAGGCCGGATCTTAGTGATGGCGTGGCTTGAGGATCGCCGGTTTTTCGTCCGGGGCCTGGCACAGCAGGTACAGCGCGGTCAGGGCTTCCGGGATCTGCACGATCATGTCGTCCATCAGGTTGGCATCCTTGGCGATGTCTTCGAACTCTGGCTGCTCGTCGAACAGGCCGGAACCGACCATGATCGGCAGGAGCATTTCGCTGACTTCTTCTTCGGCGGTCTCGAACCAGGCCGCTTCACGCAGGAACACGCCTTCCATGAAGCCGATGCACCAGCCGCGCAGTTCGGAGTCGTCCGGCTCGTCGCCCAGGTCCAGGTCGCACGGCAGTTCGAATTCTTCGTCGGACGCCAGTTGACGGGCGATGTGCGCCTTGAGGCCGATCAGCGTGGCTTCGATCTCTTCGCGCTGGGCCTCGCTGCTGTAATGCGGCTCTTCGGCGAACAGGGCGTCGATCCACTCACGCTCCGGTACATCTTCTGCACAGATCGACAGGGCGGTCAGGTAACCGTGGGCGGCCACGTAATCCAGCGCCTCTTCGTGCAGCTCGTCGGCGTCGAGAAAGACTTGCAGGCGGGTTAGTTGCTCAGCGAAGGACATTACGGGGCTACCTTGGGGGAATAAACAATGCGGGAATTCTAGGCCTTCTTGCGCGCTCAAGCCAGCCGCACGGCAGATTTGCCCCGCCACGGCCCGCAGATCCACCGCCCATCCCTGTAGGAGCTGCCGAAGGCTGCGATCTTTTAATTTTGTTTTTCAAGATCCAGATCAAGATCAAAAGATCGTCCGAACGCGGCCCGAGCCTTCGGCAGCTCCTACATGGGAAAGCGAGGCAGTGTGGCGGAATGAGTCTTCTCAGCGGCACCCCCTGCCGGGGAGGGCTCGGGTATACTGCCGCGTTTTGCGCTCCCTGCTCGTATTGCGGTGGTCTGGCAATGCGCTCTTACGTTTTGTTTAAGCAGCTGTGGCTGTCCTGAACCAGCCTGTGCAGGGATGTTTCGGTAGATTTTTGGAGTTTTTATGCTCGAACAGGCTCAACGCGTCCTCAAGGACATCTTCGGCTACGACAGTTTCCGTGGCCGTCAGGGTGCAATCATTGAGCGCGTGGCCAGCGGCGGTGATGCGCTGGTGCTGATGCCTACCGGTGGCGGCAAATCCCTGTGCTTCCAGGTCCCGGCGCTGCTGCGCGAAGGCCTGGCGGTGGTAGTGTCGCCGTTGATCGCCCTGATGGACGATCAGGTCGCCACCCTCGAAGAGCTGGGCGTGGCTGCCGCTGCACTGAACTCCACCTTGAGCGCCGAACAGCAGCGCGATCTGGCGGCGCGGATCAAGCGCGGCGAGGTGAAGATGCTGTATCTGGCGCCCGAGCGTCTGGTGCAGCCGCGCATGCTGTCGTTCCTGCAGGGCTTGAACATTGCCTTGTTCGCCATCGACGAAGCGCACTGCGTGTCGCAATGGGGCCACGACTTCCGGCCGGAATACCTGCAATTGGGCCAGTTGGCGGAAATGTTCCCCGACGTGCCGCGCATCGCCCTGACCGCCACCGCCGACAAGCGCACCCGCGAAGAAATCGTCACCCGCCTGCACCTGCAGAACGCCGAGCGCTTTCTGTCGAGCTTCGACCGGCCCAACATCTTTTACCGCATCGTGCCCAAGGAGCAGCCGCGCAAGCAGTTGCTGGCGTTCCTTGCCGAGCGGCGCAGCGATGCCGGCATCGTCTATTGCCTGTCGCGCAAGAAGGTTGAAGAAGTCGCCGCGTTCCTCAGCGAGCAGGGCTTCCCGGCGCTGCCGTATCACGCCGGTTTGCCCAATGATCTGCGCGCCTACCACCAGAAGCGCTTCCTCAACGAGGAAGGCCTGATCATGGTCGCCACCGTGGCGTTCGGCATGGGCATCGACAAGCCCAACGTGCGTTTCGTCGCGCACCTCGACCTGCCGAAATCCCTTGAGGCCTATTACCAGGAAACCGGGCGCGGCGGCCGTGATGGCCTGCCGGCGGACGCGTGGATGGCCTACGGTTTGCAGGACGTGGTGATGCTCAAGCAGATGCTGCAGAACTCCGAAGGCGATGAGCGTCACAAGCGTCTGGAGCAGCACAAGCTCGACGCCATGCTCTCGCTCTGCGAAGAAACCCGCTGCCGCCGGCAGACCCTGCTGGCGTACTTCGACGAAGACATGCCCGAGCCGTGCGGCCACTGCGACAATTGCGTCGACGGTGTGCAGACCTGGGACGCCACCGAGCCGGCGCGCCAGGCGCTGTCGGCGATTTATCGCACCGGCCAGCGCTATGGCGTCGGCCACTTGGTGGACGTGTTGCTGGGCAAGGACAACGAGAAGGTGCGCAGCTTCGGCCATCAGCATCTGTCGGTGTACGGCGTCGGCAAGGCGCTGAGCGAGAGCGAATGGCGCTCGTTGTTCCGGCAACTGGTGGCGCGTGGTCTGGCCGACGTCGATCATGAAGGCTACGGTGGCCTGCGCCTGAGCGACACCTGCCGGCCATTGCTCAAGGGCGAAGTGTCCCTGGAACTGCGCCGCGACCTCAAACCGCAGGTCACCGCCAAGACCGCCAGCAAGAGCCCGGCCAGTCAGCTGGTGCGTGGCGAAGAGCGCGAACAGTGGGAAGCCCTGCGTGCGCTGCGGCGCAAACTCGCCGAGGAGCATGGTGTGCCGCCGTACGTTATCTTCCCCGACTCGACCCTGCTGGAAATGCTCCGCAGCCAGCCGACCTCGCTGGCCGACATGGCCCGGGTCAGCGGCGTCGGTGCACGCAAGCTGGAGCGTTACGGCGAGGCTTTCCTCGAAGTACTTGGCGGCGAGGCCGAAGCGCCGAAAGCGGTGGCCGACGTGCGCCACGAACTGATCACCCTGGCCCGCGCTGGCATGACCCCGATGCAGATCGCCGGGCAACTGCAGTGCTCGGAAAAGAACGTCTACACCATGCTCGCCGAGGCCATTGGCAAACAGCAGTTGTCGCTGGAGCAGGCCTTGGACTTGCCGGAAGAACTGATGGGCGAAGTGCAGGACGCGTTCCTCGACGGCGAGGGCGAGTTACCGTCGGTCGCCGAAGTGGCCGAACTGTTCGCCGGTCGCGTGCCGGAGGGCGTTCTTTACTGCGTAAGGGCTGCGTTGCAATCCGAGTTTGAAATGTAAGAGGGCGTTTGCGCCAACCGTCAGGCAGTTGTAACGATTCAGTACAGGTCGGCTCTTGCCTATAGCCAAAGGTCATGCTTAGCTGACTAATAATTAGTTTTTCTCTATTTGTCAGTCTACTCATGAGTGTTTTATGCCGTTAACCGATCAACACCGCTTTGGCATGCAATTGGCCCAGATGTCCCGAGGCTGGCGTGCCGAACTGGATCGCCGCTTGGCCGGTCTGGGCTTGTCCCAGGCACGCTGGCTGGTGCTGCTGCACCTGGCACGTTTCGAAGACGCGCCGACCCAACGCGAGCTGGCGCAAAGCGTCGGTGTCGAAGGGCCGACCCTCGCGCGTTTGCTCGACAGCCTGGAAAGCCAGGGCCTGGTGCAACGTCAGTCGGTGATGGAAGACCGCCGGGCAAAAAAAATCGTGCTCTGCGCCCCGGCACTGCCGCTGATCGAACAAATCGAAACCATCGCTACACAGTTGCGTCACGAATTGTTCGAAGGCGTCGACGAGGCCGATTTGAAGGTGTGCATGCGCGTTCACGGGCATATTCTGGCCAACCTGGAAAAATCTTGAGGCATAACCGCGCGCAGGTTTTTTGAGGGATCGCGCAGAGCAGACTATAAGAACTACTGGGCAATATCGTGTTCGTACCGGATGTGCGAACGCATAGAAACCGGTTTTGCTTATTTAAGGGATGCTCATGCTCGCAAGTCGGCACGTTGTACTGCGCGGTGGCGCCAGATGGCTGCTGGTCGCTGGTGTATTCAGCTATTCGACCTGGTCGATGGCACTGGGGCTGGGCGACATCACCGTCCACTCGGCCCTCAATCAGCCGCTCAAGGCCGACATCGCGCTGGTGGATGCCGTTGGCCTGAGTGCCGGCGACCTCTCGGCCAGCCTCGCCACGGCCGATGAATTCGCCCGGGCCGGGGTCGAGCGGGTGTTTTTCCTCAATGACCTCAAGTTCACCCCGATCCTGCATGGCAATCGCCAGATGATCCGGGTGACCTCGCGCAAACCGGTCAATGAACCCTTTCTGAATTTTCTGGTGCAGCTCAATCAGCCCAATGGTCGCCTGCTGCGCGAGTACACGCTGCTGATCGATCCGCCCGGATCACCGAGCATCGTGCCGGCCACCGACGAACCCGATCCACGTCCGCAATCCTCTGAATTCCCCACCGTCGAACCCGCCACGACGGCGCCTCAGGCTGCCCAGGGCAAACGCGACGCCGCCCCTTCAGCGCCTGCCCCTCCGGCTGCTGCGCCAGCCAACGATGCCGTGGCCGAGCAATTGGCGGCCAGCGTGTTGCTCAATCAGCAACTGCAAAAGACCGTCGACGAACTCAACGCCAGACTGCAGGCGCAGGATGTGCAGATTGCCGACGGCAAAAAGCAGATCAGTGATCTGCAAACGCGATTGAGCGAACTGCAACAGCCACCGGTGCCAGCCATCACGCCGCCAATACCCGCGCCAGTCACCACCGCGCCTGAAGCTGCCGACGATGGCCTCAACTGGCCGCTGCTCGGTGGCTTGCTGGTGCTGTTGGGATTGTTGGGTGCCGGGCTTTTCGTCCGACGTCGCCGGCAACTGGCGGAGGTCACGGCACCACTGGCAGCTCTGCCCGCCGTTCGGCAAACAGATCCTGAAGACCCGCCAGCCACACAATCCGCCAGCCTTCGAACCTCCACCGAACACCGCGAAGAACCGGCGGCCGGCGATGTGCTGGAGGCGGTGGGGATCTATCTGGCCTATGGGCGTTTGAGTGAGGCGGTCGGGCTGTTGCGCAATGCCATGGACAAGGAGCCAGAGCGTACGGAGCTGGGTGTGCAATTGCTCGAAGTGTTGGGGCGGCAAGGGGACAGCGCAGCTTATGAACAACAGGAACACCGCCTGCGTGATGCCGGGGTGGATCCGCAGCAGCTGGCCGCGATCCGTGAGCGGCATCCAAAATTGACCGGCGCTGCGCCGATAACCCCGGCGGTGTCGATGGTCGCAGCCACAGCGGTGGCGCCTGAGCCATCGGCGCCCGAGGATGATTTCGAATTGAATCTGGGTGAGCTGTCGATGGCGTCCAGTTGGGATCTTGAAGACAGTCGTTCAACACCTGAGCCGCCCGCAGAACGGACTGCATCGAACTCCGATCTTGAAATCCTGCCGCCGGACTTCGAGCTGCCCGAAACGGTGGCCAGCGAAGAGGCGGAGCTGGAGTGGATCCCCGAACCGGACGCACAGCCGCTGGACGATGACTTTCTTAACGAGTTCGGTGATCCGGGCGAGTCGCTGGCACTGGAACCGCTGGAGCTTGGGGGCACTGAGCCGGAACACGGTTCCGAGAAGCTCGAACAGGCGCAGACCTGCATTGATGACGGGGATATCGACAGCGCGATTGCCTTGCTCAATGAGTTGCTCAAGGAAGGGGACGAGCCCCTCAAGCAAACGGCGCGGACGTTATTGGCAGGTATCCGCTGATCTGAGTGCCATTGGCTGATGCGGTGCCTGTACTGACGCCTTCGCGAGCAAGCTCGCTCCCACAGTTGGAATGCGTTTCATTGTGGGAGCGAGCTTGCTCGCGAAGGCGTCAGCGCCGACAACATCAATCCACCTGAGTACTCAGAACGTCTGCCCCAGATTCAGATAAACCGCCTGCTCATTCGCATCATTCAAGCCATAGGTGAAGTTCAGCGGCCCCAGCGGCGTATCGAAACCGATAAACACACTGGCGGCATTGATGTAGCCGCTGTCGAATTCATTGTCGTTGTTCCACGCCCGCCCACGTTCCAGCGAAGCCCCGGCGTACAGCGGGAAGTCCAGTGGCAGGTAGGAGCGCGGCGTCAACCGGCGGTAATACACCGCGCGCATCAGGCTGACGTTCTGCCCGGAAATCGAATCCTCGCGAAAGCCTGATAACTGCCGCGCACCACCGAGCAGGAAACTCGACGTCACCACATTGGCATCGTCCAGCGTTCGGCCATAACGGCCGCCGAGAATCAGCGTATCCGGGCCATGGCTCATGGCTTTGTCCAGCTTGAATTCCCATTGTCGGTAGCGTGTGTCCGAACCCAGACCCGGTTCGAATTGCATCAGGGTCAGGCTCACGTCCTTGCCCTCGTGGGGGAAGTAGACGTTGTCCAGCGAGTCGAACGAGTACTTCAGCGAGTAGAAACCTTCAGTGAAGTTTTCCCTCGGCAGATCCTGATCGCCGATTCGCACATCCGCTTTGCCCCAGGCCTCGCCGACGCCGAAACGGATTTCGCCGTTGTTGCCGATCTGCCGACCGAAATTGAGGCCGAAACCATAGCGCTCGACGCGGTATTGAGCGATCGGATCGTTGTCGAGTATTGAATCGACGTTCTGCGCTTCAAACGCGGCATACGGGGCGACGAAGTAGCGCGAGCCGACGTCCAGTGGCTGATAGAACTCGGTATACAGTTCCTGCTTGTCACCGATCTGCGCCCGGGTCAGCCATTCCGCGCCGAGGCGGTTGATCCCGTTGATGCGGTAGCTGGCGCCGAGGTTGAAGGCGCTGTCACCACGCATGTCGTCCGACAGGTTCAGGCCGACCCGCAGGTAATCGGTGCCGCTGCGTTTGCCCCGGGCGCTGATCACCAGGGTGTGATCCTGGCCCTTGTGCACCACGCGGTATTGCACCTGTTCGAAGTAATCGAGGCCGTACAGCGTGCCCATGTCCGAGTGCAATCGACCGAGGTCCAGCGGCTCGCCGATCGGCTGACGGATGTAATAGCGGATCACTTCGTCGCCGACTTTCGAGTCGTTCTCGACCCTGATCGCGGTGATGATCGGCGTGCGCTGGCCCGGGGCACGGGCTGCGTTCAGTTCGGCGTCCTGAGATTCGTGAGGTTTGAGTTGAGCGAGGCGGGCGTCGAGAATCCGCGTGGCGCGGTAACCGGCGTCGATCATCTCTTGGGCTTTACCGAAATCGGTGACGCCGAATGCCGCCAGCGCCGGCTGGATCAGCACATCGGTGGGTTTGAGGGCGGCCAGTTGTTCTTCGGAGTTGCGCCGGGTCATCAGGGTGATCGACTGGTTCAGCACATCGACCACGGTGGTCAATTGCTTGCGGTTGCGCAGCGGGGTGCCGATGTCGACCACGATTGCCACGTCGACGCCCATTTCCCGCGCGACGTCGAGCGGGATGTTGTCAGTCATGCCACCGTCCACCAGCAGCCGCCCGTCGAGTTCGACCGGGGCAAACACCGCCGGAATCGACATGCTGGCGCGGATCACCTGCGGCAAATGACCTTTGCGGAACACCACTTTTTCGCCGTTGGCGATGTCGGTGGCCACGGCGCGGAACGGGATCGGCAGCTTGTCGAAGTCGCGGGTGTCACTGGTGTGCGCCAACAGGCTCTCCAGCATCAGCGCCAGGTTCTGGCCCTGAATCACCCCCAGTGGCAGGCCGAGGCTGCCATCATCGCGAAAACTCAGTTGCTGTTTCACCAGAAAGTCACGGTCGTCCTGCTTGCGTCGAAACGGCACGTCTTCGCGGGGCGGTGCGTCGGACAGCGCCTGCTGCCAGTCGATGTTCAGCGCGAGTTTTTCCAGTTCGTCGATCTTGTAGCCCGAGGCATACAGGCCGCCAACCACCGCGCCCATGCTGGTGCCGGCAATCGCATCGATCTTGATCCCTTGTTCCTCGAGGGCCTTGAGCACGCCGATGTGCGCCAGGCCACGTGCGGCACCACCGGACAGCACCAGGCCGACTTTCGGGCGGGGGGCTTCGGCGGCATGCACGGTGACATTAGCAAAGAGGGGTAGAAAGCCAAGCAGCAGGCAGAACAGCAAACGGCGCATGGTGAGTCTCGGGGCAAGCGATAAAGCCGGCTATTATAGCGGCGCCCTCTGTCTCAGGAGTTTCAGCGAACATGTCTGCTGCAAAACCGGAAATCGTCATCACTTATTGCACCCAATGCCAGTGGCTGCTGCGCGCCGCGTGGCTGGCGCAGGAGCTGCTCAGCACCTTCGGCGACGACCTCGGCAAGGTCTCGCTGGTGCCGGGCACCGGCGGGGTATTTCACATCAGCTGCGACGACGTGCAAATCTGGGAGCGCAAGGCCGACGGCGGTTTTCCCGAGGCCAAGGTGCTCAAGCAGCGAGTGCGCGATCAGATCGATCCTGACCGCGACCTCGGTCACAACGACCGCACTCAGTGAGACGCGGCTTCGGCAGCCACGGTTTTCTTGTCGGCGCTGCCTGACATCCGCGCCGAGACCACGATGGCGACGATGATCAGCGCGCCGCCGAGCAGCATGCGCAGCGTCGGGTTTTCATTGAACAGCAGCCAGGCGATGGTGATGCCGTAAACCGGTTCCATGGCGAACACCACGGCGGCAGTGCGTGCCTTGATCACCGCGAGGCTGGCGACGAACAGGCTGTGGGCGACGCCGGTGCAGAACACCCCGAGCAGGGCGATCCACAGCCAGTCCAATGCACGTACTTCGCTCAGTTGCGGGGCCGCGACCGGCAGCAGACACAGCGCCACCACCACGTTCTGGCACAGCGCGGCCTGCACCGCCGGGATGCGTCCGGAACTGGCACGATTGGTCAGCGACAGCAGGGCGAACAGCAGACCCGACAGCACCGCCCAGAGCAACCCGGTGGTGGCGCCGCTGGCCAGATCGAACGCCGGCGTCACCAGCACCAGACCGACGCTGACCAGCACCACCAGCACGATTTCATTGGCGCGGATGCGTTCGCGGAAGATCAGCCCTTCGAGAATCACGGTGAACGCTGGGAAACTGGCAAAACCCAAGGTCGCGATGGCGACGCCAGCGATCTTCACCGCGATGAAAAAACTCACCCAGTGCCCGGCCAGCAACACGCCGCTGAGCGCCAGGCGCCGCCAGTCGACCGCCTGCAGTTTCCGCCAGCCGTGCTGACTGGCGAAGCGGGCGAAAAAGGCCAGGGCGAGCACGGCAAATGCAGCGCGTCCGAAGACGATCACCGCCGGCGAGGCAGCCGCGAGTTTGCCGAACACACCGGTCAGGCCGAACATCAAAGCGCCAATATGCAGGGCGCCGAGGGCGGTACGCGGAGTCATTGCAATCCTTAATCCGAACACGTTTTCAAATGTAGGAGCTGCCGCAGGCTGCGATCTTTTGATCTTGAAAAGCCAAAGTCAAAAGATCGCAGCTTGCGGCAGCTCCTACAGGTGAAGCACATTGAAGCGTGTTACGGCGCAGAAGTCTGTCGGCGAACTAGCGTTTTTTGTCGCTGGAGTCGCGGCGCAACTGGCCGGGTGAGGCGCCGAACTCTCGCAGCACGGCGGCCGAGAAGGCACTTTGCGAGCTGTAACCGACCCGACTGGCGATTTCGCCGATCGGCAACGCGGTCTCGCGCAGCAAGCCTACTGCCTTGTGCAGGCGTCGGCTGCGAATGTAGTCCATCGGCGTTTGCCCGCATTCGGCCATGAACCGCGCGTGCAGGCGAGCGCTGGACAGCCCGGCGATCTGCGCCAGATCGGCCACTTGCAGCGGGTAGGCGGCGTGTTGCTCGATGTGCGCATCCAGCGCCGCGTAGGGCAGGCGCCGTGCCGAGAGTTCGCCAGGTCTGGCGTGATTCAGGCTGGCCAGCAGCAAGACTGCGCCTTGTTGCGCAATCAACGGATCACTGACCGGACTGTTCGCCAGCCAGCTGACCAATTGGCTTTGTCCCGCATCAAGAGACAACCGCGCAGGCTGGTCGAGCAAACGCTGGCTGGCATCGGCATGCTCACCCAGCGACTCGTTCAGCCATTGCCCGTCGGGCACGTCCAGCACCAGACAACGACTGCCATCGGGGCTGCCGCAAGCGTGATGTGCGCCACCGGGGACGACCACGAAACTCTGCTGGCGCACCTGGCTGCCCTGACCCTCGACTTCGAAATCCAGCGCGCCGGACAAACCGAACACCAGTTGCGCGTGGTCGTGGCTGTGGACGATCAGGTCGTGGGTGTATTGGCGCAGGGTGAGGATCGGGCGCATGGCAGAGGTCTCCGAAGTGAGCGCCAGTCTACACCGGGGCGACGGGCTTGCGCGCTGTCACACGACTGACGCCTGCCTGTCATGGTCGATTCACCCGGCACGTGCACAGTGGCGAAAACATCGCAGAGGGTTGCCCATGACCAGCGCCGAGCTCGCCAGACCCAGCCGCAAACAACGGGTGCGTACCTTGTGGATTTCCGACGTGCACCTGGGCACGCGGGATTGCCAGGCCGAGCACTTGTCGCAATTTCTCAAGGGCTACCACGCCGACAAGATCTACCTGGTCGGTGACATCATCGACGGCTGGAAGCTGCGCGGCGGCATGTACTGGCCGCAAGCCCACACCAACGTGATCCGCCGCCTGCTGACCATGAGCAAGCGCGGCACCGAGGTGATCTACGTCACCGGCAATCATGATGAGTTCCTGCGCCGCTATTCGAAGCTGATTCTCGGCAACATCCAGTTGGTCGACGAGGCCGTGCATGTCACGGCGGATGGCCGGCACCTGCTGGTGATCCATGGCGACCAGTTCGACGTGATCACCCGCTACCACCGCTGGCTGGCCTTTCTCGGCGACTCGGCCTACGAATTCACCCTGACCCTCAATCGTTGGCTCAATCACTGGCGTGCCCGTTATGGCTACGGTTACTGGTCGTTGTCGGCCTACCTGAAACACAAGGTGAAGACGGCGGTGAGTTTCATCAGCGACTTCGAAGAAGCCATCGCCCACGAATGCGTGAAGCGTGAATTGCACGGCGTGGTCTGCGGGCACATTCACCATGCCGAGATCCGCAAGGTCGGCGAGGTGGACTACCTCAATTGCGGCGATTGGGTCGAGTCGTGCACGGCGCTGATCGAACACTGGGACGGCACGATCGAGTTGTATCGGCTGGCCGATGCGCAAGCGCGGGAGGCGCAGCTCAAGGCGGCCAAGGTCGCTGAGATCGCCTGAGTGTTGGGTTGTCAGGGAAGGCCTCATCGCGAGCAGGCTCACTCCTACAGTTGGAACGCGGTCAACTGTAGGAGTGAGCCTGCTCGCGATGAACCGCGCAGCGGTTCGCCTTACGCCGGGGAGTGCTCTTCCATCGCTGCCTTGTAGATCGAGTGCTTGGGCTGCGCAAACAGCCGCTCCAGCATCGGCTCGAAGAAGCTCAGCGGCAGGGTTTCATAGGCCGGGTCGAACGCCGCTGCATCGTACCTGGCGCAGAATTCCGCCGTCGCCTGATACTGCGGATGCGCGGCGAATTGCTCGCGCAAATGCCGATCCATGCCCAGATGATGGAAGAAGTAGTAACCCTGAAAGATCCCGTGCTTCTCGACCATCCACAGGTTCTCGGCGCTGACGAACGGCTTGAGAATCGCCGCCGCGATGTCCGGGTGGTTGTAGGAGCCGAGGGTGTCGCCAATGTCATGCAGCAGCGCACAGACCACGTATTCCTCGTCACGCCCGTCGCGATAGGCGCGGGTCGCGGTTTGCAGCGAGTGGGTCAGGCGATCCACCGGGAAACCGCCGAAATCACCTTCCAGCAATTTCAGGTGCGCGACGATCCGCGACGGCAATTGCCGGGCGTAGGCGCTGAAGTCGGCGGCGATGATCGCCCAGTCTTCCGGGGTGCCGTCCTGCATGTGGGTGAAGCGGGCATTGGCGTTCATCGGCAAGCCTCCGGGTGTGTCGGGTTTCAGAACGCCACGCGGCCGAGGATCATGTCGCGGTACATGACGAAATCGCCGAGCAGGCTGTACAGCGGATGCTGGAAAGTCGCCGGACGGTTCTTTTCAAAGAAGAAATGCCCGATCCAGGCAAAGCTGTAACCGGCCAGCGGCAGGGCCAGCAACAACAGCCATGCGCCCTTGGCGATGGTCATGGCCAGGATGAAAAACACCAGCGTGGTGCCGATGAAATGCAATCGTCGGCAGGTGCTGTTGGCGTGTTCGCTGAGGTAATACGGATAGAACTCGGCGAAGGTATTGAATTGCTTGATGTTTTCCACGACCGCGATCTCTGTGGTTATTGTTCTGACGGCAAGTTGTTCGGCGGGTAGCTTATTTGAGTCTAGAGTGAACACTGGCATCAGCCAGTGACAATGGGCGCCACTTTAGTATCCTTCGCAAATCGGGTCGTAACATGCGATCCATCATGTAAAAGAATAACGCCATGAGCGAACGAACGACTTCTGCAAGCTGGGCGATGGGGATTGTCAAAGCATTGGAGATGGACGGCCTGGATTGCCGGGTACTGTTCAAGCAACTGGGGCTCGATTACGCCGCCCTGAATGATCCGGATGCGCGCTTCCCGCAAGATTCCATGACCCGCCTCTGGCAACGGGCGGTCGAGCTGTCCGGCAACCCGGCGATCGGCCTGAACATGGGCAAGGTGGTGCGCCCGGCCTCGTTCCACGTTGCCGGCTACGCCTTGATGTCGAGCAACACCCTGGCCGAAGGCTTTCAACGCCTGGTGCGTTATCAGCGGATTATCGCCGAGAGCGCCGACCTGAGTTTTCGTCTGCTCGAAGAAGGCTATGCGCTGATTCTGACGGTGCATGGCGATCACCTGCCGCCAACCCGGCAGAGCGCCGAAGCCTCGCTGGCCTGTGCGCTTGGCCTGTGCGGCTGGTTGACCGGGCGCACCCTGCACCCGGTCAAAGTGCTGTTTCAGGGTGACGAACCCGCAGACCTGCAACCCTACCGACAAGCCTTCCACGCGCCGCTGATGTTCAACGCGCCGTACGATGCGCTGATTTTCGAACGCGCCGATATGGAAGCACCGCTGCCCACCGCCAACGAAGCCATGGCGCTGCTGCACGACCGGTTTGCCGGGGAATACCTGGCGCGATTCTCTGAAAGTCGCGTGACCCACAAGGCGCGCCAGGTGTTGTGCCGTTTACTGCCGCAGGGCGAGCCCAAGCGCGATACGGTGGCGCAGACCCTGCATCTGTCGCAGCGCACCTTGCAGCGCCGGTTGCAGGAGGAGGGCACCAGTTTTCAGCAGTTGCTCGACGACACTCGCCGCGAACTGGCCGAGCAGTACCTGGCGCAGCCGAGCATGACCTTGCTGGAGATTGCCTATCTGTTGGGTTTTGCCGATCCGAGCAACTTCTTCCGCGCGTTCCGTCGCTGGTTCGACACCACGCCCGGCGATTACCGGGCGCGACTGTTGCAGGCGCCGATCAATGACGCCAAAAGGCCGGAATACACAGCACAAACACCGTAATGATCTCCAGTCGGCCAAGCAGCATGCCGAACGACAGGATCCACTTGGCCGCATCCGGCAGGGTGGCGAAGTTGCCTGCCGGGCCGATGGTTTCGCCCAGACCCGGGCCGACGCCGGACACGGTGCTGGCGGCGCCGGTCAGTGCGGTCATCCAGTCCACGCCGAGCAGCGACAGCAGCAGGGCGATCACGCAGATGGTGATGGCGAAGAAGAACGAAAAGGTCAGGATCGAACGCACGATCTCTTCGTCGAGCCGGTGGCCGTTGTATTTCTGCTTGATCACCGCACGCGGGTGAATCAGCTGGTTAAGGTTGGCCTTGAGCAGGATATAGGCGACCTGAAAACGGAAGATCTTGATCCCGCCCGCCGTCGAGCCGGAGCAGCCACCGACAAAGCCCAGATAGAAAAACAGCATCAGCGAGAAGTTGCCCCACAGGCTGTAGTCGCCGAGGGCAAAACCGGTGGTGGTGACCACCGAGGTCACGTTCAGCGCCACGTGCCGCAGCGCTTCCAGCCAATGCAGTTTGGTGGTCCACCAATACCAGGTGCCGAGCACCAGCCAGGTCACCAGCAACATGCCGAGCAAACCCTGCACCTGCTGATCCTTGATCAGCGCCCTGCGATTGCCGCGCATGGTCGCGACGTACAGGGTGAACGGCAGGCTGCCGAGGATCATGATGACCACCGCCACCCAGTGCACCGCCGGTTGCGTCCACTTCGCCAGCGACTGGTCGGAGGTCGAGAAACCGCCGGTGGAGATCGCCGACATCGCGTGATTGATCGCATCGAACGGGCTCATCCCGGCCCACCAGAACGCCAGGCTGCCGAGGATGGTGATGCCGACGTAAGCCGCCACGATCAGACGCGCCACCATGTGCGAGCGCGGCATGACCTTTTCCGAGCGGTCGGAGGATTCGGTCTGGAACAGGCGCATGCCACCGATGCGCAGCAACGGCAGAATCGCCACCGCCATGCCGATGAAGCCGATCCCGCCGAGCCAGTGCAGCAGCGAGCGCCACATCAGAATCCCCGGCGACATGGTGTCGAGCCCGCTGAGCACGGTCGAGCCGGTGGCGGTGATACCGGACATGCTTTCGAAGAACGAGTCGGTGTAGCTGATGTGCTGGGTCAGCAAGAACGGCAGCGCGGCGAAAATGCACACCACCAGCCAGCTGCTGACGGTCAGCAGATACATGTCGCGCGGGCGCAGGTGGATGTGTTCGGGGCGGCCGGGAATCACCAGCGCGAGGCCGGCGACGAAGGTGATCATGCTCGCCCAGAGAAACGACGGCAGATCGCCGGTGCGCTCGAAAATCACCAGGGTGGCCATGGGCACGACCATGGCGATGGCCAGGGTGATCAGGAAGATGCCGATGATGAAACCAATGATCCGTAAGGTCGGCAACGCCATGAAGTCCGCTCGGGCTGAAGGAGGAAGGGCGCCATTCTACCCGTGGGGCAGGGCATGTAAACCGGCACCCTGTTGCCGGATACCGCTAGAATAGCCGCACATTTTTCTCTGGAGGTGGCCGATGCAGGCTCTCGACGCGTTGCTCAACCGTGTTTCCGTTCCACGCCTGGTCGAACCGGCCCCTACTGCCGAGCAGCGCGAAGCTCTGTTTGGTGCAGCCCTGCGTGCCCCTGATCACGGCCACTTGCAGCCGTACCGTTTCCTCACCGTCGAAGGCGCGGCACGTGAGCAAATGGGCGAGTTGCTGGCCGAAGCGGCGCAGATGCAGGAAGGCGAAGTCACTGAAGCGATGATCGACAAGGCGCGCAACGGCCCGCTGCGGGCACCGCTAGTGGTGGTGGTGATCGCGAAACTGCAGGACCACGTCAAATATCCGAAGGCCGAGCAGTTGCTGGCGGCGGGGTGTGCGGCCCACGGGATTCTGCTGGCGGCGTATGCGCAGGGGATTGGTGCGGTGTGGCGTACTGGTGAACTGGCGTATTCGAAACATGTGGCCCAAGGGTTGGGGCTGGCGGAAGGCGAAGAGGTGATCGCGTTCCTGTACCTCGGCACGCCACAGAAGGAGCCGCGTGTGGCCGAGAAGGTTGATCTGGCCGAATTCGTCAGCGCCTGGCCGTCCAAGGCTTGAAGATCAAAAGCCCCTCACCCTAACCCTCTCCCGGAGGGAGAGGGGACTGATTGGGGAATGCTCCAGGGATGCGCCGAGCGGAGCGATCTTCGCTGAATCCATAGTCGACACGGCTTGCCAGGTCGATGCAATTCGCATAACACCTCGGTCGGCTCCCTCTCCCTCCGGGAGAGGGCTGGGGTGAGGGGCTTTTAAGGCTGGACAATTGCCCCAGGTACCAACGGCAATTCCAGACTGGCGACAAACCCGCCCTCGGGATGATTGGCCAGCAGCAGACTCCCGCCATGCCGCTCCGCCGCGCGTCTGGCAATCGCCAGGCCCAGGCCATGTCCCGGCGCCGTCTGCCCCGGCGCCCGGTAGAACGGCTCGCCCAACTGGCTCAGATGCTCGGTCTGCACGCCCGGCCCGTGGTCGCGCACGCTCACCACAATCCGCTCGCCCTGACGCGTGGCCTGCATCTCGATTGCCTGATCCACCGGGTTGAAGCGTTGGGCGTTGCGCAAAAGGTTATCGACGGCGCGCTCGATCATGGTCGGCCAACCGGTCAGCGTCAGGTGTGGTTCGGCATCCAGGCGCACGGTCTGCTCCGGCGAGCCAAGTTGCGCGTCCTTCTGCAGTGTGCCGAGCAGCGCATTCAGGTCTACTTCTTCAGCACTGGCGTTGTCGGCATCGACTCGCGCCAGCACCAGAATCTCGCTGATCAGCGCTTCGAGGCGATCACATTCGCGGGTCAGGCGTGGCCAGAGCTTTTCCCGTTCTTCCGGATTGGCCCGTTCCGCCAGTGCCAGCGCAATCCGCAGTCGCGCCAGAGGTGAGCGCAGTTCGTGGGACACGTCGCGCAGCAACTGACGCTGACTGCCGATCAGGCTTTGCAGGCGCGCGCCCATGCGGTTGAAGTCGTTGGCCAGCACGCCGAACTCATCGCGGCGGTTGGCCAGTTTCGCCAGGCTGTTCTGTTGATAGGTGGTCTGCCCCAGATCATGCACCGCGCCGCGCAAACGGCTGAGCGGGCGGGTGATGGAGAAGGTCACCAGCAGGCTGAACAGGGTCAGCACCACCAGCGCAATGCCCAGCGCACTGAGCGGCCAGAGCAGGCTTTCGCGGTGCCAGGCGTCGAGCTCCGGGTGCGGGATGCGGAAGATGAACAGGTAGGTGTCGCCGGTTTTGTCGCTGGTGAATTCGTCGGTCAGACGCCGCCAGGGCAGGCGTCGGTCATCGTTGTTCTGCCGGGCCTCAAACGCCGCGGCGCGGCGCGGGAAGGTGCCGCGCACCACGGGGTCGCCGCTTTCGTTCAGCACCTGGACGTCAATGTGATATTGGCGCTTGCGCTGTTCGAGGATGTCCTGCGCGGCGTCTTCGCCCTGGGCTTCGTAGGTTTGTGTCCATTCGGCGGCCAGGGTGTTGAGGCCCGGATGGCGGCTGAGGATCCACGCGTCCTGATTGAGCATGTGCCCGAGCAAGATCGACAGCCCCGCCACCAGAGCGATGGCCAGCCAGAAGCTCGCGAGAATACGCCAGAACAATGAACGCACAGAAAATCCTCAATCAAACGCGTAACCCCTGTAGGAGCTGCGGCACGCTGCGATCTTTTGATCTTATTTTTCATAAGCAAAATCAAAAGATCGCAGCGTGCCGCAGCTCCTACAGAGGGCGGATGTGAACAGGCCCGACGTGGTTAGCCGTCGGGCCTGTGATTAGAACATTATTGCGCCTTTTGCGGCTGTTGCGCTTTCCACGCCTTGAACTCGGCCCATTCGGCGCGGCGTTCAGCCTGTTTCTTCTGGATCTCGTCGAATTTCTTCTGTTGATCCGGTTTCAGCAGGTTACGTACGTCAGCTTCGGCTTTCTTGTGGTTGGCGGCCATCTCGTCTTTCATGGCTTTCTGGTCGGCCGGGGAGAGTTTTTCCAGGTACTTCTCGACCACCTGGCGACGCTCGTGCATCTGCTCGCCCATGATCTTGCGGATCTGATCGCGCTGTTCGCGGGTCAGGTCGAGTTGGCTGTACGGGCCTTTGCCGTGTTCGCCGTGCATCTGACCGCCGTGGCGTGGGCCGTCGAGCGGGCCACCCATCGGGCCGCCATCCTGTGGCACAGCCATGGCGACGGTTGGCAGAGCGGCAGCGAACATCAGAGCGATAAGAGTCTTGCGCATGGTGTATCTCCTTGTCTCGTTCCCGGTACGTTCCGGATGAGTTCAGATTACGGAGATCAAGGTCAGCGGCGGTCAGCGCTGCGTAAAGCTTGGGTAAAGACGCTTCGTACCCTGCCTGACAAATATCACTGGCACTCCGCCTGTGGCGAGGGAGCTTGCTCCCGCTGGACTGCGCAGCAGTCCCTCTTTTTTGATTTGAAAAACGAGGGCCGCTTCGCTGCCCAGCGGGAGCAAGCTCCCTCGCCACATATAGCATTCAGGCAGGTCTTTCCCGATTTACAGGCTGTAGTAGTAACCACGGCTGCGCAGGGCGACGATCCGCGGGCGGCCGTCGGGGTGGGGGCCGATCTTCTTGCGCAGGTTGCTGACGTGCATGTCGAGGCTGCGGTCGTACAGGGTCAGCTTGCGGCCGAGGGCCAGTTGCGCCAGTTCCTGTTTGTCCAGCGGCTCGCCGGGCTGCTTGAGCAATGCTTCGAGCAAACGACTTTCGGACACGGTGAGGGTCAGTTCTTTCTCGTCGATGCTGACCACGCCACGCACCGGGCTGAAGCTCAGGTCGCCGAGTTCGAGCTGGGTCGACACAGCGGCCGGATGGCTGCGGCGCAGCACGGCGCGCAGGCGCGCGGTGAGTTCACGCGGATCGCAGGGTTTGGCCAGGTAATCGTCGGCGCCCAATTCCAGACCGAGGATGCGGTCCAGCGGTTCGCCGCGGGCCGAGAGCATCAGCACCGGCAGGTCGGCGTGATCGCTGCGCAATTGCTTGAGCAGTTCCAGACCGCTGCCGTCGGGCAGCATCACGTCCAGCACCACCGCCGCCGGGGCGGATTCGGCCAACGCTTTGCGCGCGCTCTGGCCATCGTGGCAGGCGCGTACCTGGAAGCCTTCCTGGCTCAACCAGCTACTCAGGAGTTCGCACAACTCCTGGTCATCATCAATCAGTAACAGCTCGCTCATGACTCACTCAATTTAGCCATTGCCGACGTTTTCGGCTTGCTCCACTGGCAAAGATACCGCACAGCAGCGCCAATAGCGCTACCCCGGCGCCGGTGACGAACCATTGCTGCTGT
Organism: Pseudomonas sp. NPDC088414; assembly: GCF_044753325.1. Taxonomy (NCBI): domain Bacteria; kingdom Pseudomonadati; phylum Pseudomonadota; class Gammaproteobacteria; order Pseudomonadales; family Pseudomonadaceae; genus Pseudomonas; species Pseudomonas sp. NPDC088414. The sequence continues at coordinate 24,350 of NZ_JBIVMY010000045.1, forward strand.
TCGGTCAACAGACGTGGCAAGGGACTGGCCTGGGCTTCCTTGAGTTGCAGCTTCAGGCGCTGATTCTCCTGGCGCAACCGGGCAAGCAGGGCGCTTTCGCGGGTGTTGTCGGCATTTTGCAGTTGTTTGCTCAATTCTTCCCGCTGCTGCTCGCTGGCCTTCAGGCGCTGCTGCAGTTCGGTAATCTGACTGCCGGCACTTAACGACAATGGCGTGGAGCTGCCGCTTTCGGTGGTTTCCTCACCATGGGCGGGTGCCATGATCGTCAACGTGACCCACATCAGACACAACGGACCTTTGCGCATTGCGATTCCTGCTTGCAAATGGATATTGGGCAGGTTGTCGGCAGGCAAACGAGAATAATGAGCGATTGAGAGCGGTGAGAATAAGGAAGGTTCAGTGCCAGAAGCAATGTCGAGCGTGGTGAGTTGAACAATTTGAGCTTGGGGAGTCATTGTGGCGAGGGAGCTTGCTCCCGCTGGGGCGCGAAGCGCCCCCCGCTTTCCAGCTCATAGGCAATGGGACTGCTGCGCAGTCCAGCGGGAGCAAGCTCCCTCGCCACAAAGTCCCTCGATATTCCTTGGTTACGGCAAGACTTGCTTGAACGGCTTGACGATCACGTTGGCGTACACGCCGGCGGCGACGTACGGATCGGCGTCGGCCCAGGCTTGGGCGGCGCTCAGGGAGTCGAATTCGGCGACGATCAGGCTGCCGGTGAAACCCGCAGCGCCCGGATCATTGCTGTCGACCGCCGGGTGCGGGCCGGCCAGTACGATGCGGCCTTCGCCCTTGAGCACTTGCAGGCGTTCGAGGTGGGCCGGGCGCGCGGCGAGGCGGGCTTCGAGCGAGTTGGCGACGTCGGTGGCAATGATTGCGTAAAGCATGTCAGTCCTCGGTTTTTGGCGTTGTGGTATCGGCGTCATGCAGATGGCGAGACAGGTAGATGCCCTGACCGACCAGGAACAGCACGGTCATGCCCAGGCTGCCGAACACCTTGAAGTCGACCCAGATGCTCTGGAAGGTGAACGCCACGAACAGGTTGGCAGCGCCGCAGAACAGGAAAAAGGCGATCCAGGCGATGTTCAGGCGGGTCCAGACCGGATCCGGCAGGGTCAGCGCGTGGCCCATGATGCGTTTGATCAGCAAGCGGTCACCGATGAAGTGGCTGCCGATGAAGGCCAGGGCGAACAGCCAGTTGACCACCGGGGCTTTCCATTTGAGGAAGGTCTCGCTGTGGAAGGCCAGGGTCAGGCTGCCGAACACCAGGCAGGCGATCAGGGTCAGCCATTGGCTCTTCTCCAGCTTGCGCTGTTTGATGAACAACGCGCCGTAGACCACCAGGGAGCTGATGATCAGCATCGCCGTGGCGCTGTAGATACCGCCTACAGTCACTTGATGGCCAGCGATGTCGACGACCCGTGGATCCAGTTTGTAAACGATGAAAAACAGCAGAAGCGGGATGAAATCGATGAATTGTTTCACAGTGAGAGCCAGAAGCTGGATGTGGCGGCATAATAACAAACATATGGGCGTGCGATAGCGCCAGCTGATTTGAGGTTACAACTCCCCGTGAATGTTGATTTGCACTGCCACAGCACGGCCTCCGATGGCGCCTTGGCGCCTGCGGTTCTGGTTGCGCGTGCGTTCGAAAACGGCGTGCGAGTCCTGGCGTTGACCGATCACGACACCCTCGAAGGCCTCGCCGAAGCGCGCACGGCTGCCGAGGCGCTGGGCATGCAACTGGTCAATGGCGTCGAGCTGTCATGCACCTGGGGCGGCGCGACCATCCATGTGCTGGGCTACGGTTTCGACGTCAACGCCGCGCCACTGGTCGAGGCGATCGCCCGATTGCACGATGGCCGCTGGCTGCGGTCGGAAGAAATAAGCCGCAAGCTCGGCCTCAAAGGTATGCCCGGTGCCCTCGACGGCGCCCGGCAGATCCAGCAGGAACTGGGCGACAGCGGCAACGCCCCGGCCCGTCCGCATTTCGCCGACTGGATGGTGCGCGAAGGTTTTGTAAAGGATCGCGCCGAGGCGTTCCGCAAATGGCTCGGCGCCGGCAAGTTGGGTGACGTCAAGCAGCACTGGCCGACCCTGGAAGACACCGTCGGCACCCTGCGTGCCGCCGGGGCGTGGGTCAGTCTGGCGCATCCCTGGCATTACGATTTCACTCGCAGCAAGCGCCGAAAGCTGATTGCCGACTATATTCAAGCAGGCGGGCACGCCATTGAAGTGGTCAATGGCCACCAGCCTGCGGAACAGGTCGGCAGCCTGGCAATCCTTGCCCGCGAGTTCGGTCTGCTGGTCAGCGCCGGCAGTGATTTCCATGGCCCTGGAGGCTGGTCCGAAATTGGCCAGTACCGGCCGGTTCCCGAGGACCTTCCACCCCTGTGGTGTCGGTTCAAACATGACACAGTTATTGCCGCCGTCTGAACAGGTAGAAAACGTGAGTCAATTTTTCCAGATCCATCCGGAAAACCCGCAAGCGCGCCTGATCAAACAGGCGGTCGAGATCATCCGCAAAGGCGGGGTGGTGATTTATCCCACGGACTCTTCCTACGCCATCGGTTGCCAGATCGGCGACAAGACCGCGATCGAGCGCGTGCGCCGTCTGCGTCAGCTCGACGAGAAGCATAACTTCGCGCTGATCTGCAGTGACCTGTCGCAATTGGGCAACTACGCCAAGATCGACACCGGCACTTTCCGCATTCTCAAGGCGCATCTGCCGGGGCCTTACACCTTTATCCTCAACGCCACCCGCGAAGTGCCACGGCTGTTGCTGCATCCAAAAAAACGCACCATCGGCCTGCGGGTGCCGAGCCATCCGATTGCCCTGGCGTTGCTGGCCGAACTCGGCGAGCCGCTGATGAGCGTGACCTTGATCATGCCCGGCGACGAAGACCCGCTGAGTGATCCGTACGAAATGCGTCAATTGCTCGAACATCAGGTAGACCTGATCATCGACGGCGGTTTCGGCGGGATCAAGGCGTCCACCGTGATTGACCTGACCGGCGACGACCCGGAAGTGATCCGCGTCGGTTGCGGCGACCCCGCGCCGTTCATGGTCGAGGCCTGAATGTCCGCAGTGGAAACCGTTGTCGATCCCCAGGCCGGCGCCCAGCAGGAACTGCCGTTTGCCATGGTCTATGGCCAGGCGGTCACGGAAATGCCGCTGGACCTGTACATCCCGCCGGATGCGCTGGAAGTGTTTCTCGAAGCCTTCGAAGGCCCGCTTGACCTGCTGCTGTACCTGATCCGCAAACAGAACATCAACATCCTCGACATCCCGGTAGCGGAAATCACCCGCCAGTACATGGGCTATGTCGAGTTGATGCAGTCGGTGCGCCTGGAACTGGCCGCCGAGTACCTGGTAATGGCCGCGATGTTGGCCGAGATCAAGTCGCGGATGCTCCTGCCACGCGCCGAAACCGTCGAAGACGAAGAGGACGACCCGCGCGCCGAACTGATCCGTCGCCTGCAGGAATACGAGCGCTTCAAGGCTGCCGCCGAAGGCATCGACGGCCTGAGCCGGGTCGGTCGCGACGTGGTCGTGCCCAAGCTTGACGCCCCCGAAGCCCGGGCGCGCAAGCTGCTGCCGGACGTGGCGCTGGAAGAGATTTTGATGTCCATGGCCGAAGTGCTGCGCCGGGGCGATATGTTCGAGAGCCACCAGGTCAGCCGCGAGGCACTGTCGACCCGCGAGCGCATGAGCGATGTGCTGGAACGGCTCAAGGGCGGTGGTTTTGTGCCATTCGTCGAGCTGTTCACCGCCGAGGAAGGTCGCCTCGGTGTGGTGGTGACCTTTATGGCGATCCTTGAGCTGGTCAAGGAATCCTTGGTCGAGCTGGTGCAGAATGAGCCGTTCGCCGCGATCCACGTGCGAGCCCGAGCCGAATAACGAGTCGAAACATGAACCTGACTGAACCCCGCGAGCTGGCACCCCTGCTTGAAGCCTTTCTGTTGGCCTCGGGAAAACCGCAATCGCTTGAACGCCTCTACGAACTGTTCGAAGAGGGCGAGCGCCCCGAACCGCCGGTCTTCAAGAAAGCCCTGAGCCTGCTGGCCAAGTCCTGCGAGGGCCGCGCGTTCGAGCTCAAGGAAGTCGCCTCCGGCTACCGCTTGCAGATTCGCGAGAAGTTTTCGCCGTGGGTCGGCCGCTTGTGGGAAGAGCGTCCGCAACGCTATTCCCGTGCGCTGCTGGAAACCATGGCGCTGATCGCCTATCGCCAGCCGATCACTCGCGGCGAGATCGAAGACGTGCGGGGCGTGGCGGTCAACACCAACATCGTCAAGACGCTGATCGAGCGCGAGTGGATCCGCATCGTCGGTTACCGCGACGTGCCGGGCAAACCGGCGATGTTCGCCACCACCAAGGCCTTTCTCGATCACTTCAACCTGAAGAACCTCGAAGACCTGCCGCCGCTGGCCGAACTGCGCGAGATGGAAACCGAGCCAGTCCTCGATTTCGACGACGCGCCAGTGCCGCAGGGCCTGCAGGAACAGGCCGACGCCAGTGCCGAACCGGAAGAGCCGAAGGAGGAAACCAGTTTCCATACGCTGTTGCTGGAACTGGACAGCATGGAGGAGGGGATCAAGACCGACTTCGATGACTTGCTGCGGGATGCGGCTGATGGCGAAGCGCGGCCGCCTGAGCCTGAAACCGAGACCGTCGAGCCGACGAGTGAAGTTGAACCTGAGGCCGAGCCTGAAGCCGAACCTGAAGAAGACATTCTTGGCGTCGCCGAAGCCCGGGCAAAACTCTTGGCCGCTGTCGCCGCGCTCGAACAACCGGCGCCGGAGCCTGAACCCGAGCTGAGCGAAGAAGAAGCCGAAGCCCGCGCGCTGGCGGAAGCCATCGAAGCCGAACGCCGCGAGTTCGAGGACTGACAATCAAATTTTCTGAACACTGACGAACCCTGTGGGAGCGGGCTTGCCCGCGATTGCGGTGCATCAGACACAAATATGCTGGCTGACGCTCCGTCATCGCGGGCAAGCCCGCTCCCACAGGGATCAATGTGTTCTGGAGAAAGGTATGAGCTCGACAAAAGACCCCTGCATCAGCCTCTGCAAATTCACCGACGACATCTGCCTCGGCTGTGGCCGCAGCAAGCGCGAGATCCGTGCCTGGAAGAAACTCGACAAGGACGACAAGCGCACGGTACTGGCCGAAGCCGCGCTGCGCCTGATCAAACTCGGTGGCGCCGGTCGGCGGAAAAAGAAATAAGTCGCCCACCATCAGCTAGTCTCTGATGCGCGATGGCGCACATCCGCGTATGATTCGCGACCCTTCGGCGATCCCTTCGCCCGAAAACCAGATTTCAATGCTTCAGGCGCCGCCTGAACAGACCACACCGGGAGGTGCCCAGATGAGTGACATCAATCAGCAAGACGACCAGGAAATCGGCCCAGCAGGCGAAAAACTGCAGAAAGTCCTCGCCCGTATCGGCGTCGGCTCGCGCCGTGACGTCGAAGCCTGGATCAGCCAGGGCCGGATCAAGGTCAATGGCAAAGACGCCACCCTCGGCCTGCGCGTCGACATGCACGACGCCATCACCATCGATGGCAAGGTGATCAAGCGCGAAGAGGCTGCCGAGTCGGTGCGGCGCGTGATCATGTACAACAAGCCCGATGGCGAGATCTGCACCCGTGACGACCCGGAAGGCCGTCCGACCGTGTTCGACAAGCTGCCGCGTCCGAAAGAAGGTCGCTGGATCAACATCGGTCGTCTCGACATCAACACCACCGGTCTGCTGATGTTCACCACCGACGGTGAACTGGCCAACCGTCTGATGCACCCGTCCTACGAAATGGACCGTGAGTACGCCGTGCGTGTACGCGGTGAAGTCGACGACGAAATGATCGAGCGCCTGAAGGCCGGCGTGGTACTGGAAGACGGCCCGGCGCGTTTCACCGATATTCAGCAGGCGCCGGGTGGCGAAGGCTTCAACCACTGGTATCACTGCGTGGTGATGGAAGGTCGTAACCGTGAGGTTCGTCGTCTGTGGGAATCCCAGGGCCTGGTGGTCAGCCGCCTGAAGCGCGTGCGTTTCGGTCCGGTGTTCCTCAACTCTGATCTGCCGATGGGCCGCTGGCGCGAAATGAGCCAGTACGAAGTCGACGTGCTCAGCGCCGAAGTCGGCCTGACCCCGGTGGCGATGCCGCAACTCAACGCCAAGAGCAAGGACAAGCTGGAGCGTATGCAGCGCAAATCGTCGCGGCCGATGGCCAAGACCGAGCGCGTGCGTACCCTGCGTCCAGCCGCTGGCGCGCCGACCGGTCCGCGTCCGAGCCGTGAGCCGCAGATCGAAGGCGAGCGTCCTGGCCGCAAGCCGGTTGCCCGTGATGGCGAACGCGCACCGCGTCCGGCCAACGGTCGTACCGAGCGTGGCGAAGGTCGTGCGCCGGCCGGTCGTGGTACGCCAGTGGCGGATCGTCCTGCCGACACCACCAACAAGCGTCCGGCCAAGCCTGCACCGAAGCGTCCGGGGATCAAACTGGTCGACGGTGACAAGCCATCGGGCAAGCGCCGTGGCGCCCCGGCCGGTTCCGGCCAGCGTCCGGGCTTCGGTCGCAAGAAGCCGGAATAAGGCAGCTGTGAGCTTTGAGCGGCAAGCTTCGAGCTAACACAAAAACGCCAACCGCAGGGTTGGCGTTTTTTTTCGTCTGGCGAAAGGTATGTGGTGCTTTTGAGGGCCTCATCGCTGGCAAGCCAGCTCCCACATGGATCTGCGGTGTTCACAGGATTTATGCAGCGCAACAAAAACCTGTGGGAGCTGGCTTGCCAGCGATGACGCCAATGCAGCCACCTAATATGCAGGATCAGAACACAAACCGCCCGTCAAACACCGGCTTGTCATCCAGCGCCAAAACGCCGCCAGAAAAGATCAGGTCCAGGTGATGACTGCCTTTCGCGCCACCGCCGAGGCCCAGGTGCAGGCCGCAATGGCGCTCCTCGAACCCGGCGTTGCGCGCGTACAGATCTTTCACCCCTTCGTTGGTACCAATCCCCAGCTCCTCGATGCGCCGGTTCGACGGGTTGGCGTCCAGGTACTTGTTGAAGTCATGCTCCAGCCCCGGAACATCGGTGGCGATGCGGCTGATGGTCGAGTTCTCGATCCACAGTTCCAGCGGCGACTCCAGCACGCCGTACTTGCGCGCAAACGGGATGGTGCTGAGGAACGTGCCCTTGAATTTCACATGACCGTTGATGGCTTCGCTGTGGGTGGCGATTTCGCCGGGGGCCAGGTCGAAGTTGCCGACGCCGTTGATGTCGGTCCACTTCTTGATGCTGCTCAGCGGTGTTTCGAACCGCGAACCATGTTCGTCGGTAAAGCTTAGTGTGGTGGCCTGGGACATGCGCTGGATCAAGTGGCTGTTGAGCCCGGCGATACGCTGCGGGGTGACGCTGAAGGTGTCGTAGAAATAGTCGCCGTAATCCTTGAACAGCAGCGACTTCTTCCAGTTTTCCGCCATCACGCCCTGCAGGGCGCGAACGAACTCCGGGCCGTCGGGGCGCGGGTTGGGCAGGGTGGAAGAGTCGTAGAAGAAAATGTACAGATCGCTGTCGGCAATCGCCGCGGTCAGCGTGGCGGTGCTTTCCAGATCAAGGCGTCTGGCGCTGAAGGTGAAGCGGGGATGATCGCCGGCCTGTTCGGCGATGGCGCCGGTCAGGGCTTCGTAATCGGCGGTGTGGCCGAGCAGTACCTTCGCCGAATCGAGACCGGCAAGGGCAGGGTGATGTTCGAGGTAGTAAAGGAAATGCGAGATCGCGCGGGGCTTATCCATGAGTCCTCCCTGACTGACCGTGAAGAAAGCGGCAGGCACGACCGGCCGGATCGTGCCTGCCCGGGGATGTCTTACAGAGGCCACATCGCCGTGCCGAACGGAACCACCGCGTCGGCTTGCATCATTTCCACGGCGGCCTCATGGGTTGGTGCTTCAAACCATTCGTCCAGTTGCAGTTCGGTATCCAAGTCTTTTTCCAGTGCTTGCATGGTCGATCTCCTAGATGACTTTCGCGGTTATGACTGGCCGGTCGAGTTGGCCGGCAAGACGTGAAGAACCTAGTTCAGGGTGTTTTGTAATGCAAAAAATTATTTATTTAAAATTTAAATAAACTTTTTATTCTGTTTTCAAGCGGCAATTTTCTTATTTGAAAACAAAAAACTAAGCGGCAACTTTCATTAGCAAGCTTGCTACCGTCAATTTGCAGACGTCCTACAGAATTTTCCGAAATGGAAAATCTGCGTTACGCCTCGTAAAGAAAAGTTTACGAAAACACCGGTAAAGCCCAGTGGATTTACCCCTTTGCCGACGCTGTAAGGAAAACCTGCCGAAGCCCGGCTGCAAAGGCGTCGCGCAGGGCTCTGGCGCGCTTGTTTCAGCGCTGTTTGCAGGGTGAGATGCGCCTCATGCCTGTCGTGCAGGTGCATAACAAGAAGGAGGCGCAATGAACGCCGAGATTGATCTTCACTTCTCTCCGTGGGGCGGTTTTTCGCTCGTCCCCGTCGATGGCCTGCAAAGGCCTGACTCAATTTTTGCAGCCGCCCGGGCATCTCGAGGCGGACCCACGCAATCCCGGCAAGCGCCACGCTGATCCAGCGGGGTCTGGCAGCAGGGGGTTGGCGGTGTACAATGCGCCGCGTTTTAACTGTGACCCTCTGCGTAATCGCGTAAACCTCAAGGTTATCCGCCTTGTTCACTCCGCCGCGTCACAAGCGTGTCGGGTTCGATTTCGTCACAGATAAAAACAAACAGGTGACGCATGACCGTTGTAAAAAAACTGAATTCCTGGTGCTTGCGCTGGGGTTTGATCAAGGTTGTCTGAAATCGCAACCTTGCAGCAACGTCTACTGAACATCATCAAACCTTGCGTGGGACCTTTTTCATGAGTGGACAAAACTCGCAATCAGGCGAGCTGAAACGCGGCCTGAAAAATCGCCATATTCAACTGATCGCCCTCGGTGGCGCGATCGGTACCGGATTGTTCCTCGGCTCGGCCGGGGTGCTGAAATCCGCCGGCCCGTCGATGATCCTCGGCTACGCCATCTGCGGCTTCATCGCCTTCATGATCATGCGCCAGCTCGGCGAGATGATTGTCGAAGAGCCAGTGGCCGGTTCCTTCAGCCACTTCGCGCACAAGTACTGGGGCGGTTTTGCCGGTTTCCTGTCGGGCTGGAACTGCTGGATTCTGTACATTCTGGTGGGCATGTCGGAGCTGACCGCGGTCGGCAAGTACATCCACTACTGGGCGCCGGACATCCCGACCTGGGTCACCGCCGCCGCCTTCTTCGTGCTGATCAACGCGATCAACCTGGCCAACGTCAAAGTCTTCGGGGAGGCCGAATTCTGGTTCGCGATCATCAAAGTCGTGGCGATCGTCGGCATGATCGCGCTGGGCAGCTACCTGCTGGTCAGCGGCCATGGCGGCCCGCAGGCCTCGGTCAGCAACCTGTGGTCGCACGGCGGGTTCTTCCCCAACGGCGTCAGCGGTCTGGTGATGGCGATGGCGATCATCATGTTCTCCTTCGGCGGTCTGGAAATGCTCGGTTTCACCGCAGCCGAAGCCGACAAGCCGAAGACCGTGATCCCGAAAGCGATCAACCAGGTGATCTACCGCATCCTGATTTTCTACATCGGCGCGCTGGTGATCCTGCTGTCGCTGACTCCTTGGGACAGCCTGCTGGCAACCCTCAATGCGTCCGGCGATTCGTACAGCGGCAGCCCGTTCGTGCAGGTGTTCTCGATGCTCGGTAGCAACACCGCCGCGCACATCCTCAACTTCGTGGTGCTGACCGCGGCGCTGTCGGTGTACAACAGCGGCACCTACTGCAACAGCCGCATGCTGCTGGGCATGGCCGAGCAGGGCGATGCGCCGAAAGGTCTGGCGAAAATCGACAAGCGCGGCGTGCCGGTGCGTTCGATCCTCGCGTCCGCGGCTGTCACGCTGGTGGCGGTGCTGCTCAACTATCTGATCCCGCAGCAGGCGCTGGAACTGCTGATGTCGCTGGTGGTTGCAACGCTGGTAATCAACTGGGCGATGATCAGTTTCTCGCACTTCAAGTTCCGCCAGCACATGAACAAGACGCGGCAGACGCCACTGTTCAAGGCGCTGTGGTATCCGTACGGCAACTACATCTGCCTGGCGTTCGTCGCGTTCATCCTTGGCGTGATGCTGCTGATCCCGGGCATCCAGATCTCGGTGTACGCGATTCCGGTGTGGGTCGTGTTCATGTGGGTCTGCTACGTGATCAAGAACAAGCGCGGTGCGCAGCAGGCGCTGCACGCGGCGAGTGCCTCCAAGTAAGCGCTGAGGCAACAAACGACAAACCCGGCCAATGTGCCGGGTTTTTTATTGCCCCTGTAGGAGCTGCCGAAGGCTGCGATCTTTTGATCTTGATCTTTAAAACAGATCAAAAGATCGCAGCCTTCGGCAGCTCCTACAGGGTTGATGGCGTATCCTGCGGGTTCTGATTACGGATGCTTTTCCATGCTGGTGATTTCCAACAACGTGCATCTGCCGGATGCCGAGATCGAATTGACGGCCATTCGCGCGCAAGGCGCCGGTGGACAGAACGTCAACAAAGTCTCCAGCGCCGTGCACCTGCGCTTCGACATTCCGGCCTCGTCCTTGCCCGAGTTCTACAAGGAGCGACTGCTGGCGCTGCGTGACAGTCGCATCACCAGCGACGGCGTGCTAATCATCAAGGCTCAGCAGTACCGCACGCAGGAAGCCAATCGCGCCGATGCGCTGGAGCGTCTGGTCGAGCTGATCCTCAGCGCTACCAAAGTCGAAAAGAAACGCCGCCCGACCAAGCCGACCCTCGGCTCGAAGAAGCGCCGGCTCGAATCCAAGACCAAGCGGGGCAACATCAAGGCCGGGCGTGGCAAGGTGGATTTCTAGTCTTCGCGGTACTTCGCCGTGTGCTTGTACAGATACACGCTCAACGCCAGACCGCTCAGTGCAGCGAGGGCGGCGAACAGGAAGATCGAAGCAAAACCGAAGCCCGACGCAATCGCCCCGGCCAACGGCCCGGTGATCCCCAGCGACAAGTCGATGAACAATGAATAGGCGCCGACCGCTGCACCACGGCTGGAGGCTGGCACCAGATTCACCGCCTCCACGCCCAGTGCCGGGAACACCAGCGAGAAGCCGAAACCGCTCAACGCCGCGCCGGCCAGCGCCCAATGCGCATCCGGTGCCAGCCACAGCAGCAACAGCCCAAGGGTTTCCACCGACAGGCAGGCAATCGCCACGCGAAAGCCGCCGAGACGGTTGATCAGGTTGCCGAACAGCAGCCGCGCGCCGATGAAGCTGGCGCCGAACAGGCTCAGGCACAGCACCGCGTTATCCCAGTGCCGGGTGGCGTAATACAGGGTGATGAAGGTGGCGATGGTACCGAACCCGATCGAGCCTAGCGCCAGGCCGCAGCCGTGCGGAAAGACGCGACCGAGCACATGCATGAACGGCAGGCGCTCACCGGCGACAATCGGCGCCGCGGTTTTCGGCCACGCCAACAGCAGGCCCAGCGCCGCCAGCAGGATGATGCTGACGCCCATGCTCCACAGTCCCAACTGGCCGACCAGCCACACACCGAACGGCGCGCCGACCGCCAGCGCACCGTAACTGGCGATGCCGTTCCACGAGATGACTTTGGCGGTGTTCGCCGCGCCGACCCGGCCGATGCCCCAGCCGATCGATCCGGAGCCGACCAGGCTTTCCGCGCTGCCCAGCACCAGACGACCGATCAACAGGCTGATCAGGCTGAGCATCGGCAGGTTCGGTGTCCAGGCCGAAATCAGCATGAACACGCCGCTCAAGCCGCAACCGGCCAGGCCGATCATCACCGCGCGCTTGCTGCCCTGGTTGTCGATGATCTTGCCGGCGTACGGGCGGCTGAGCAGGGTGGCAAGGTATTGCACGCTGATCACCAGCCCGGCGATCACCGCGCCAAAGCCCAGATCACTATGGACGTAACCCGGCAGCACCGCGAGCGGAATGCCGATGTTCAGATAGCCGATAAAGGTGAAGAGAACGATAGAGACGACTTGCAGCGTGACTGCCAGGGGTCGCTGGGGTTGTGGCATAGAGGACGACATGGGTAACGATCCACGGCAAAGCAGGATTAGATAGGCTGCTTATGATACCGGCGCTAACGAGTCAGGGGCGGGGAAAAGTAAAACTATTTACCGGGCGCTGGCTTCAGGGTTTGGCCGGGGCGACCAGTTGTGTGGTGACCAGAGCGGCGAGAGCGTTTTCTTCGCTGCCGAAACGGGCGAGCAGGGTGGCCTGCTTTTCCGGGGAGAGGCGCTGCCAGATCTCGATCATTTTCTCGGTGGCGCCGATCAGGACGGCGGCTTGGCTTTCAGAGAATTCGTCGGTCATGGCGGGCTCGGTTTCAGGCAGTGTGGAAAGCGCATCTTAGCGCTTTCCACACGGTCTGTACGGCGGGTTTTACTCTTCGTTGTCGGCCTTGCGGCTCTCGACGGTTTCTTTCGGCTCGGGCTGTTGGGCACCGGCTTGTTGCGTGGTCGTCTGCTCAGGTACGTGCAGGCTTGGGAAGGGGAGATTAGGAATCTCGTGCATGGTTGCGCTCCTCGCTAAGTCTGTTGATAGATCTGGTAGATCCGCGCTTCTTGAAAGCCTGCGCAGGATACAGCAGGAAAAATGACAATCAGACTTTTAATTGAAAATAATGCGACAGATGGCCGCAGGGGGAGGCGCAATAACAAAGGTTGCCGCAAAAACAACTGTAGGAGTGAGCCTGCTCGCGATGGCGGTGTGTCAGTCAACTCATATGCTGGCTGATACACCGCTATCGCGAGCAGGCTCACTCCTACAGGGGTATTGCGGGGTTACTTGCTGACGTTGGCGATGGCCTCGGCCAGCAGTGCCAAGCGCGTGGCATCGATCCCGGCGACGTTGGCGCGGCCTGAGCTGACCATGTACACGCTGTGCTGCTCACGCAGCTGTTTGACCTGCTCCGGTGACAGCCCGGTGTAGGAGAACATGCCGCGTTGCACGCCAATGTGCGCAAAGCGCTCGCGCAAGCCGTGCGGTTCCAGCGCTTCGACCAGACCGCTACGCAACTGGGCAATGCGCAGGCGCATGGCTTCCACTTCGTCGGCCCAGCGGGCTTTCAGCTCCGGATCGGCGAGGATGGTCGCGACCACGGCCGCACCGTGATCCGGTGGCGTTGACCACAGGTTGCGGGCGATGTTGGCCAGTTGACTGCGAATGTCGGTCAGCTTGTCGGCGGTTTTCGCGCAGACAATCAATGCGCCGGTGCGGTCGCGATACAGGCCGAAGTTCTTCGAGCAGGAACTGGTGATCAGCAGCTCAGGCACCTCGGCGGCGAACAGCCGGGTCGACCACGCGTCCTGCTCCAGACCATCGCCAAAGCCCTGGTAGGCAAAGTCGATCAGCGGCAGCAGGTCACGGCGACGCACGACGTCGAGCACGCGCTGCCAGTCGTCATGGTTCAGGTCGAAACCGGTCGGGTTGTGGCAGCACGCATGCAGCAGCACCACGTCGCCTTGCGGCACTTCGTTGAGCACGGCGAGCATCGCATCGACGTCGAGGCGGTTATCGCTGCCCACGTACGGGTAGTGACTGATCTTGATTCCGGCTGCGGCGAAAATCGTCTCGTGGATCGGCCAGGTCGGGTTGCTCAACCACACGCCCTTGCCCGGCAGGCACTGGGCGATAAAGTCAGCCGCCAGACGCAGGGCGCCAGTGCCGCCCGGGGTCTGGGTGGCGCCGGCGCGCTGTTCGGTGATCAGCTTCGAGTCGGCGCCGAGCACCAGCTCATTGATCAGCTTGCCGAACAGCGGGTTACCGTGCCCGCCGATGTAGGTCTTGGTGTCCTGGCTTTCGACCAGTCGCGCCTCGGCGATTTTCACCGCCTCGGGGATCGGCGTCAGGCCCTGGGCATCCTTGTAGACGCCAACGCCGAGGTCGAACTTGCGCGGGTTGGTGTCCTGCGCATAGGCCTCCATCAAACCGAGGATCGGGTCGCCGGGTACCCGGCCGATGGCGTCGAAGTGCATTACTTGCGTCCTTCTGCGGTCTTGGCCACTTCGTCAGTGCGTGCGGCCATGATGAAGTCGTTGCGGTGCAGGCCTTTGATCGAGTGGCTCCACCAGGTCACGGTGACTTTGCCCCACTCGGTCAGCAGACCCGGGTGGTGACCTTCGGCCTCGGAGATCTCGCCGACGGCGTTGGTGAAGGCCAGTGCGTGTTTGAAGTTCTTGAACAGGAAGACTTTCTCCAGCTGCATGATGCTGTCGCGTACTTCGATGTTCCAGTCCGGGATCTGCTTGATCAGGATCGGCAGTTCTTCGTCGCTGACTTGTGGCGCATCGGCACGGCAGGCTTCGCAGTGGGCTTGGTTCAAAGTGGACATGGTGTGATTCCTGAAATCGAGTGTGTTTTTTTTATAGAAGCTATCGGCCCGTCAATGCCGTCACGCTAAACCAAAGTGGCGGCGACTGACAGACTCAATTCTCAGCAAAAGTCGCGGATCACGCGGCTTTCGGTTTTGGCGGAAATTTCGGTGCGTGCAACCCCAGCTGCATGCCTTGGCGAACCATGGCCATGATGTCTTCATGGGCAACGTCGAACAGGCGCTTGAGGTTGGGCAGGACAAAGTACAGCGGCTGCAGGATATCGATGCGATACGGTGTGCGCATGGCTTCCAGCGGATCGAAGGCCTGATGCTCGGGCTCGTCCGACAGCGAGTAAACGGTCTCCTTCGGCGAGGACAGGATGCCGCCGCCGTAGATGCGTTTGCCTTGAGGGGTATCGACCAGGCCGAACTCGATGGTCATCCAGTACAGGCGCGCCAGGTACACGCGCTCTTCCTTGGTGGCCTGCAGGCCGAGCTTGCCGTAGGTGTGAGTGAATTCGGCGAACCACGGGTTGGTCAGCAGCGGGCAGTGACCAAAGATCTCGTGAAAAATGTCCGGCTCTTGCAGGTAGTCCAGTTCTTCGCGGGTACGAATGAACGTGGCCACCGGAAACTGTTTGCTGGCGAGCAATTCGAAGAAGGTCTGGAAGGGGATCAGTGCCGGGACGCGGGCAACCTGCCAGCCGGTGGTCTCACCGAGCACCTTGTTGATCTCGCCGAGCTGCGGAATGCGGTCGTGGGGCAGACCGAGTTTTTCGATACCGTCCAGGTATTCCTGGCACGCACGGCCCTCGATCACTTTCAACTGGCGGGTAATCAGCGTGTTCCACACCGCGTGTTCTTCGGCGGGGTAGTCGATAAAACCTTGCGCATCGGGCTCGCGGGCCACGTATTGCGTCTGCTTCATACTGCTCTCCTGCTAGGGGAATTCGTTCTTGTTATGTCCAGCGATGGCTTCAGGATTACCTGAGAGCGGGGTGGATGCAGCAGGTTGAATGTGCTTCTTGTAGGAAAAGCCGCTGGATTTCGTAAAAAAATCGTTACGCTTTGGCGCGTATCTCGCGTTTGCGGTGATTTGCAGGTTTGAAAACGGCGGTTGCTGTCACATAATCTTGACAACAATCTGCGCGCCTCGACAGAAAAATGGGTTCCGGGCGCACCGCAATACCCTGTGGGAGCGAGCTTGCTCGCGAATGCGCTAGGTCTGACACATCAATGTTGGATGTGCTGACGCCTTCGCGAGCAAGCTCGCTCCCACAGGAGTTGTGTTCAATCCCAATTTTTCGGGTCATTCATATGCGTATCAAAGTCCACTGCCAGAACCGCATCGGCATCCTGCGCGACATCCTCAACTTGTTGGTGGAGTACGGGATCAACGTGGCGCGCGGCGAGGTCGGCGGTGAGCACGGCAATGCGATCTACCTGCACTGCCCGAACCTGATCAACATTCAGTTCCAGGCGCTGCGGCCCAAATTCGAGGCGATTGCCGGGGTGTTTGGCGTCAAGCGCGTCGGGCTGATGCCCAGCGAGCGTCGGCACATGGAGCTGAACGCGTTGCTCGGCGCGCTGGAATTCCCGGTGCTGTCGATCGACATGGGCGGCTCGATCGTTGCTGCCAACCGCGCGGCGGCGCAGTTGCTCGGGGTGCGGGTGGATGAGGTGCCGGGGATTCCACTGTCGCGCTACGCCGAGGATTTCGACCTGCCGGAACTGGTGCGCGCCAACAAGTCGCGAATCAACGGCATGCGCGTCAAGGTCAAGGGCGACATCTTTCTCGCCGACATCGCGCCGCTGCAATCGGAACATGACGACAGTGAGGCCATGGCCGGTGCGGTACTGACCTTGCACCGCGCCGATCGCGTCGGCGAGCGCATCTATAACGTGCGCAAACAGGAATTGCGCGGCTTCGACAGCATCTTTCAGAGTTCAAAAGTCATGGCGGCGGTGGTGCGTGAGGCACGGCGCATGGCGCCACTGGATGCGCCGCTATTGATCGAAGGCGAAACCGGCACCGGCAAAGAGTTGCTCGCCCGTGCCTGCCACCTCGCCAGTCCGCGCGGGCAATCGCCGCTGATGGCGCTCAATTGCGCGGGGCTGCCGGAGTCGATGGCCGAGACCGAGCTGTTCGGCTACGGCCCCGGCGCGTTCGAAGGCGCGCGCGCCGAAGGCAAGCTCGGCCTGCTGGAGCTGACGGCGGGCGGTACGCTATTCCTCGATGGCGTCGGCGAAATGAGCCCGCGCTTGCAGGTGAAATTGCTGCGCTTTCTGCAGGACGGTTGCTTCCGTCGGGTCGGCAGTGATGAAGAGGTCTATCTGGATGTGCGGGTGATCTGCGCGACCCAGGTCGACCTGTCCGAATTGTGCGCCCGTGGCGAGTTTCGGCAGGATCTTTATCACCGCTTGAACGTGTTGTCGCTGCACATTCCGCCGCTGCGCGAATGCCTCGACGGTTTGACCCCGCTGGTCGAGCATTTCCTCGATCAGGCCAGCCGCCAGATCGGCTGCTCGCTGCCGAAACTGGCGCCGGCGGCGATGGATCGCCTCAGCCATTACCACTGGCCGGGCAACGTGCGACAGCTGGAAAACGTACTGTTTCAGGCGGTTTCGCTGTGTGACGGCGGCACGGTCAAGGTCGAACATATTCGCTTGCCGGACTACGGCGTGCGTCAGCCGCTTGGCGATTTCTCGCTGGAGGGCGGGCTGGACGAGATCGTCGGGCGCTTTGAAAAAGCGGTGCTGGAGCGCTTGTATTCCGAGCACCCGAGCAGTCGGCAACTGGGGAAGCGGTTGGGGGTTTCGCACACCACCATTGCCAACAAGCTGCGTGAATACGAAGTCGGTAAAGATTCTGCCGAGTAACCATTGTGGCGAGGGAGCTTGCTCCCGCTCGGCTGCGCAGCAGTCGTAAACCGGATCAATGCGGTTTGTCTGATACACCGTATTGAATGGGTTTGGGGTTGCTACGCAACCCAGCGGGAGCAAGCTCCCTCGCCACAGGTTCTTTTTCTATCTGCACAAAATCGGGATTGCCGCCAAGCGGCATAACACCGCCGGTTTTTCGACTTCGATACATTTCCAGTTCCCCCGCAAAACCCCTCAAGTCCTTTGTTTACCGGGCCGCAAGCCGCCAGAAAAAAGTTGGTCTGCAAATTGCTTATGGCTCAGCAGTACAGCGGTGGGCGGCAAACGTCCGGCATGCAGAGGAAAGAGTGTGGACAAGTACCTTTATGTGGCAATGACCGGCGCCAGTCAGAACGCACTGGCGCAAAAGGCCCATGCCAACAACCTGGCGAACATCTCCACCAATGGTTTTCAGCGCGACCTGGAGCAGGCGCGTTCGATGCCGGTGTTCGGTGACAGCTTTCCGGCGCGTGCGTTTGCCATGAGCGAACGGCCCGCCACCGACTTCACCGCCGGTTCGCTGGTGCAGACCGGGCGTGATCTCGACGTGGCCGTGACCGGCAACGGTTTTATTGCCGTGCAGAACCCCAACGGTGGTGAAAGCTACGTGCGCACCGGCAGCCTCAACATCGACGCCCTCGGCGTATTGCGCGCCGGCAACGGCATGCCGGTACTCGGCAATGGCGGTCCGATCGCCGTGCCGCCGGAGCAGCAGGTCGAAGTCGGTGAAGACGGCACCATCAGTATTCGTGCGATGGGCGAAGGCCCGCGCGTCATGGCGGAAGTCGACCGGATCAAGCTGGTCAACCCGGACATCAAGAACCTCAACAAAGGCCTCGATGGCTCGATCTACACCAAGGACGGCCAGCCGGCGCCGGCCGATGCCAACGTCAAACTGGTGTCGGGTTTCCTCGAATCGAGCAACGTCAACGCCGTGGAAGAAATGACCTCGGTGCTGGCCCTGGCCAAGCAGTTCGAGTTGCACGTCAAGATGATGAACACCGCCAAAGACGACGACCAGGCCATGGCTCGGGTCTTGCAGATCAGCTAATTATCAGAACGTCGCGCCGTAAAACAGGCGCACGAGGAGACTCGACTGCTTCCGGCTCTATGTGTTGCCAAAACTGGTCTGTCCGCCCAGGACACCTTCATGTTGAAGATTTCGAACTACCTGGTGAACGTCTCGACGACGGGTTTCATAGTTGTCCGTGAAGTTTTGCAGGAGCTGGTGTATGAGATCTAGAGGGAGGTATGCGCGGTGTAGAACGAG